>CAKULR010000133.1 GCA_934667295.1 uncultured Kiritimatiellota bacterium | reverse complement strand
CCTGCGGCAGGAGGGTCGCCGAGCAGGACGCCTTCGCCACGGCCTCCCGCCCCTCCGCGTCGACGCCCGTCGCGAACGTCCCCGCCGCCGCCACGGCGCCGTTCGCGCCGAACCTCAACGTGACCGTGCCGGGCTGGCCGCCTGCGACCTCGTAGGCGTACACAAGGGGTGGCTTCGCGCGGGCGAGCGCGGCGGCGAAGCCCTTCCACGGTTCGCGCCTCCAGTCCACCTGCCAGGCGTCGAGGAGGTCGCCCCGCCATGATGCCCGCCACCGTTCCCGGGACCGCCGTCCCCGCCACGAGGGGGATTTTCAAGGCCGCAATGAATTGCGGCCCTCCCGGGGAGGGACGCGCGCCGCCGCGTCCGTCAAGATACCGTCTCGCGTCTGCTTGACAAAAGAACCGCCCCACTCCAAGGCCCGCGTCGGTCATTACGAGTGATTCCGGCGGCGACGGACAGACACAAGGGAATTTCAGGCAATCTCGACGACCAGATCGCGGTGGCGCTTCGCGTAGTCGAAGAACGAAATGATGTCGGCGTTGGACATGCGGATGCAGCCGTGGGAGGCCGGCGTGCCGAGCAGCTGTTCCTGGTTCGTACCGTGGATGTAGATGTAGCGCGCGCGGCTGTCCACGCGGCCGCCCCGGTTGACGCCCGGCTCCAGGCCGTCCAGCCAGAGGATGCGCGTGAGCACGTAGTCCTTCTCCCCGCCCGCACGCCAGGCCGCCGGAGGGAGAATCTGCCCCTTCACCGCGCGGCGCGACACGAAGACCTGCCCCGGCGCGGCCGTGTGCCCGAAGAGGCGGGCGATGCGGTGGCGGCCGGGCGGCGTGCCGCCGCTGCCCGCCGCCGCGTTCACGCCCGCCGCCGCCGTCGAGACGCGGTAGGACCGCACGACCCGTCCGCCGCACGTCACGGTCAGGGTCTGCCGCGCCACGTCCACGCGGGCGAGCGGGGCGTCGGATGCCCTCAGCGTCACTTCAGTCCCGTCTGGCGCAGCAGGGCCTCGGGGGACGGCGCGCGGCCGCGGAAGCGGCGGAACACCTCCATCGGGTCCACGCTGCCACCGAGCGCGAGGAACGTCTCGCGGTAGCGGCGTCCCACGCGGCGCACGGCCTCCTCGTCGTCCAGCCCGGCCTCCTCGAACGCGCCGAAGACGTCCGCGCTCATCACCTCGCTCCACTTGTAGCCATAGTACCCGGCGGCGTAGCCGCCCGCGAAGATGTGCGTGAAGGCGTTGAGGAAGCGGTCCTCGGGGACGGAGGCGCCCGGCATGTAGTCGGCGAAGATCCGCGCCTTGAGCGCATCCGGGTCGGCGGGCGGGTCGACGTGCAGGGCCATGTCGAGCCGCGCGAACGCGAGCTGGCGCAGGGAGGCGGTCGCGGCGCGGTAGTTCTTCGCGGCGCGCACGCGCGCGAGGAGCGCGTCGGGGATCGGCGCGTGCGTCTCGACGTGGCGGGCGAAGGACTTCACCGTGGCCGCGTCGAAGCACCAGTTCTCCATGAACTGCGAGGCGACCTCCACGGCGTCCCAGTCGATGAGGTTGAGGCCCGCTGCGTCCACGTCGTCCACCGTCGTGAGCATGTGCTGCAGCGCGTGGCCGAACTCGTGGAACAGCGTCTCGACCTCCGAGAAGCGCATGAGGGCGCGGCCCTGCGCGTCGGGACGCGCCTGGTTGCAGCAGATGACGGCGAGCGGCGTGCGCAGCGTGCCGTCCGCGCGCCGTTCGCGGGCGCGGAACTCGTTCATCCACGCACCGCCGCTCTTCGTCTCGGGACGCGAGTAGGGGTCGAAGTAGAACTGCGCGATCTCGGCGCCCGCCGCATCGCGCACGCGGAAGACGCGCACGTCCTCCTGCCACACGGGGATGGGGCGCTCCATCGGCTCCACCGTCACGCCGAAGAGGCGTTCGGTGAGCGCGAAGAGGCCCTTCAAGACGACGGGCAGGTTGAAGTAGCGCGACAGCTCCTCCTCGGAGTAGGCGTACAGCTTCTCGCGGCGGCGCTCGCTCCAAAACGCGACGTCCCACGGTTCGAGCGCGCCCGCGAAGCCGTTCGCGGCGGCGAACGCCGCCAGGTCGTCCCGCTCCCGCGCGGCGACGGGACGCGACGCGGCGGCGAGCTCGTCGATCATCGCGTAGACGGCGGCGACGGACGGCGCGGTCTTCGACGCGAGCGACAGTTCCGCGTAGTTCCCGAACCCCAGCAGCGCCGCCAGCTCCTTCCGCAGCGCGAGGATGCGCGCGATGAGCGGCGTGTTGTCGAGGTCCCCCGAGGACGCCCGCGTGGCACGCGCGCGGAACAGCGCCTCGCGCACGGGCCGGTTGCGCGAATGCTTCATGAACGGCAGATAGACCGCATCCTCGACCGTCACCCGCCAGGGCCCCTTCTCCGGGTCGTTCGTGCCCGCCATCATCGCCTTCAGCTGGGCGGGCAGCCCCTCGACCTCGACCGGCGTCGCGAGCATGAGCGAAAAGCCCTTCGTCGCGTCCAGCACGTGGTTGTGGAAGTCGTTCGAGAGTTTCGCGAGCGCGGCCTGGATTTCGTTGAAGCGTTTCTGCCGCGCGCCCTCAAGCGCCACACCCGCGAGCTCCGCCCCCCGAATCGTCTTCTCCAGGATGCGGCGGCGGGTTGCCGCGTCCGGCGGCAGCTGCGCATGGAGCGTCTTCGCGAGGTCGTAGAAGCGGCGGGACTGCCCCACGCGCAGGGAGAACGCCACGATGTCGCCCTGGTACTTCTCCTCGACCTTCCGCCACGCCTCGGAGTTGCAGACGCTCTGCAGGTGCGAGACGATTCCCCACGCCTCCCAGAGGGGGCGCTGCGCGTCGTCGAGCGCCACGACGAAGCCTTCCCACGTCGCCGGGGCGGACGTTTCCAGTTCGTCCACCCGCGCGCGCGCGGCGGCCAGCAGCTGCGGCAACGCCGCGTCGGCCGCCGCCGGCGTCATCTTCGGGAAATCGGGGAACGCCCCAACGGAGAGAAACGGATTCTTCATCGCGCCAGCAGCTCCTCCCGGACGTTCCGGGGCACGAGCGCGAAGTCGCTCGGCTCCATCGAATAGGAGGCGCGGCCCTTCGTGAGCGAGCGGATCGCCGTCGAATAGCCGAACATCTGCGCCATTGGCACGCGCGCGTGGACGATCTGCATGTCGCCGCGCTGCTCCATGTCGAGTACCGTGCCGCGCCGCGCGTTCAGGTCGCCGAGCACTTCGCCCACGCTCTCGGGGGGCGTCGTGATCTCCAGCTTCATGATCGGTTCGAGGAATTCCGGCGAGGCCGCCTCGGCGGCCTCGCGGAAGCCCATCACGGCCGCGCTGCGGAAGGCGATCTCATCCGAGATCTCGGGGTCGACGAGCGCGCAGCGGACGGCGGTCACGGCGAGGTCGGTCATCGGGAAGCGCGCGAGGACGCCCGTCGCCACGCCGTCCCGCAGGCCCTGCACGACGACGTCGGCGAGCTTCGGGTCGGGGAGCGCGTTCCGGAAGTCGCGCGACACGTCGACCTGCACGCCCTTCCCGCGTTCGAGCGGACGGATCTCGATCGCGAGCGTCACCGCGTGGCGCCTGCCGCCCAGCTCGCGGTCGAAGGTGAACTCCTTCAGCGCGGGCGCGGTGACCGTCTCGACGTAGCTCACCATCGGCTTACCGACGTTCGCGGCGCATTTGAACTCGCGCTTCAGGCGGTCCACGAGGATTTCGAGGTGGAGTTCGCCCATGCCGGAAAGGATCGTCTGGCCCGTCTCCTCGTCCTGCCGCACCTGGCAGGTGGGGTCCTCGGCCGCGAGCTGTTCCATCGAGGCGACGAGCTTGTCCTTGTCCGCCCCGCTCTTCGGCTCGATGGCGAGGAACATGACGGGCTGGGGCGCGGTGATGCGCTCCAGGTAGAGCGGCTTCATCTCGGCGCAGAGCGTGTCGCCCGTCGTGCATTCCTTGAGGCCGACGAGGGCGCCGATGTCGCCGGCGGCGAGGTGGTCCACCTCGATCTGCTGGTCGGCGAAGAGGCGAACTATCTTCATCACGCGCTCGCGCTTCTTCGTGCGGGGGTTGAAGGCGTTCGCGCCCTTCTTGAGGACGCCCGAATAGACGCGCACGAAGTAGAGGCGGCCCACGTAGGGGTCCGTCGCGATCTTGAAGACGAGCGCCGCGAGCGGTTCCGCCGGGTCCTGCCGGCGCGTGACCCTCTCACCGCTCTTGAGGTCGGTCGCCTCGACCGGCGGACGGTCCGTCGGCGCGGGCAGGTAGAGCCCGATCGCGTCCAGGAGCGGCTGGATGCCCTTGTCCTTGAACGCCGTGCCGCAGAGGACCGGCACGAACGCCCCCGCGACGACCTGGCGGCGGATCGCCGCGCGCAGTTCGTCCGCCGTGAGGTCGCCCTTTTCGAGGTAGGCCTCCATCACGCCCTCGTCGAGGTCCGCGATCTTCTCGCACAGTTCGGCGCGCGCAAGCTCGGCGTCGTCCTTCAGTTCGGCGGGGATCTCGCCCACGGTGAAGGTCTTGCCCTCACTCGCCTCGTCGTAGACGATGCCCTTCATTTCGAGGAGATCGACGACGCCCTTGAAGCCCTCCTCCTTGCCGATGGGCAACTCGACGGGCGCCGCGTTCGCGCGCAGCTTCGTGCGGATCTCCTCCACCACGCGGCCGAAGTCCGCCCCCATGCGGTCCATCTTGTTCACGAACGCGACGCGCGGCACGTGATAGCGGTCCGCCTGGCGCCACACCGTCTCGCTCTGCGGCTGCACGCCGCCCACGGCGCAGAACACGCACACGGCGCCGTCGAGGACGCGCAGCGAACGCTCCACCTCCATCGTGAAGTCCACGTGGCCCGGCGTGTCGATGATGTTGATCGCCCAGTCCTTCCAGGTGCAGGAGATGGCGGCGGACTGGATGGTGATGCCGCGCTCCTTCTCCTGGATCATGAAGTCCGTCGTGGTGTCCCCCTCGTGGACCTCGCCGGTCTTGTGGATCTTGCCGGTGTAGAAGAGGATGCGCTCGGTCGTCGTGGTCTTGCCCGCGTCGATGTGGGCGACGATGCCGATGTTGCGTACATGTGTAAGCGTGCTGTCTGACATAAGGGCAGAATTATAGCATATTTGGGGGGCTGGGACGTGACCCGGGAACGACGGGGAAGGGGAAGTTGGGGGAAGTTGGAGGGAAGTTGGAAACGACATCGGGGACGCCCACGGGGCCGCCGCGGGCGGGCGGGCCG
>CAKULR010000132.1 GCA_934667295.1 uncultured Kiritimatiellota bacterium | reverse complement strand
ACCACACGAGCTTCGCCTGCGGCTGGCGCGCGCGGATGAACGCCAGCGTCTCCCGGAAGCTCCGCTCCCACGTCGCGGGGTCCGTCCCCAGCGAGTGGAGGCCGTTGTTGAAGTGGATGCCGTCGTACGTCGCCTCGCCGAGGTAGACGTCCAGGAGCTTCCGGTAGGCGGGCATCGTGAGGCAGTAGCTGCTCACCCAGTAGCTCACGTTCACCTTGCCGTCGAGCAGCTTCTGCACCGCGCCCTGGTAGCCGTTGCAGATCGAGTCGCCCACCAGCAGCACGCGCGGCAGCGCCTTGTTCGCGTCCGTCAGGTGGAACGCATAGCCGACGGACCACTCGATGTTCTCGTGCCCGCGCACGTTCTCGCCCACGGGACACGGATCCGCCGCCCACGCGCCGCACGCCAACGTTCCCACCAGAACCGCGCAAACCGTCTTCTTCATCTCGTTCATCCTCTCTTCTGAATTCATTTCCGGATTAGTATAGCACATCTACTTCTGGAGCAGGACGCCCTGGTAGCCGCACGGGACGACGATCCGCTCCCGGTAGAACGCGGCGATGCCGGGGTTCCCCGAAACGGTCCAGTGCCCGAGGAACTTCGGCAGATCCGGGTCCGCGAAGTCCCACAGCCCGATCCGGCGGCGGATGCGTTCCGTCAGCACGACCCGCTTCCCGGGCGAGACGCGCGGCATGCCGCCCATCCGCACACCGGGGAAGGGCTGCACCTTCCACTTGGAACCGTCCGCCGGGTCGCACTCCCCCGGCTTCAGGAAGAGGTATCCCGTGCCGCTCGTCGCGAAGGCGAGGTCGTCCGAGAACCGGCAGATGCCGTTCTGGAGGTAGATGCGGTTATTGTCGGAGGAAACGACCCTCACCTTCGGCGCGGACGCCAGGTCGATCCAGCGCAGGGCGGTGTTCGCCGCGTTGAACGCGAGCCACCGCCCCTTCCCGACGGGTGCATCCATCAGATAGCGGTCCCAGCCCGGGCAGCCGCCGACCCGCACAAGGGGATGCGCCGCCTGGAGGTCGTTGTCGGCAAAGAGGCTCGCCCCGTTCCGGCGCGTGGAGAGCGCGATGAAGCCGGGACACGGCTTGTAGACCCAGAAGGCGGGCTCGCGGGCGGCGTCCAGATGCGCCCGCCGCGCAATCTCGCGGAATCCCGTCGGCCCGTTCAGTTCGTAGACGCCCCAGCCGTCCAGCCCCTCCGCCGTGTAGAGGCGGTTCCCCTCGACCTGGACGTCGAACACGCGCACGCGCTCCGGCAGACCGCCCAGCCGCTCGAAGCCGCCCCCGCGCAGGATCCGGAGCACGTGAAGCCCCGCGTCCCCGCACGCCGCGTAGACGACATCGCCCCGCAGCGCCACCGCGCGCGCCTGGCCCGGCCGCGACGGACGCCACACGTGGAACGCCGCCGCGTCCGTCGGGTACGCCTCGCGGTAATCCGCGGAACGCGGCAGCGGCCCCGCGCGGAACGTCTCCTTCGCCGCGAACTTCGCGGGGAGGACCTGCACGCCGCACCCCTGCCCGGCCACGTAGACGCACCCGTCCCCCACCGCGACGGAGCCGATGCACGCGCTCGGCCATTCGGGATGGTTCGCGAGCGGGAACACCCAGCGGTCCAGGATCTTCGGGTGCGCCGGGTCCGCGCACGAGACGGCGAAGAGGCCGTTGTGCGTCTGGGCGACGAAGACGACGTCGGAATCCGCGCTCGTGCGCGGCGTCCACATGTCGAGCCCGCGTGCGAAGAACGGCGGGAAGTCCGCGCGGCCGACGCGCTTCGGCGACGCCGGGTCGGAAATGTCGAAGACGTCGAGGCCGTGTCCGCAGCCGGACCCGGCGTCCAGCTTGCCGAACTTCCGGATCTCGGGCGTGTCCACGGGCTTGAACGGCAGCGTGGCGAAGTCGCGGTTCTTCGCGTGGTGCCCCGTCGCGGCGTAGAGGTAGCGCCCCTTCAGCCAGACGCCGTCGCCGTAGCCCCAGAGCGGCACATGGGCGACCTGGCGGATGTGCCGCAGGTCGCGGACGTCGAAGACGGTGAGGCGGCCCGAGCCCCAGTCGCCGGAGTAGAGGTAGCCGTCGCGGTACTTCACGCTCTGGCTTTCGTCCGTCTTGCGCATCGCGATGTGCGCGGGGCGGTCGGGGTCCGACACGTCGATGAACTCCACGCCGTTCTGGCGCTGTCCGAGGAAGACGACGTCGCCCGCCACGTCCACGCCCGTCGCAAGCTCGCAGCAGTCGAAGCGCGAGCGGACGCGCGGACGCGCGGGATCGGTCGCGTCGACGATCCAGAGCCCGGATTCGCGCGTCGCGACATAGGCCATCCCCTTCCGGCTCGCGATCTGGCGGATCTCGCCAAACCCGTCCAGCGCGCCAAGGCGGCGCGGCGCGAGCGGTTCCCTCACGTCGAAGACGACGAGCTGCGGACCGCACCCCGCGTACAGGACGTTCCCCTCCAGCGCGAGCGCCATCGCGTTGTCGCCCACTCCCTCCACCTTCAGGGGCGCGCCGAACACCGCCCCCGTCGCGTACGGCACGGCGGCGGGTCCGTGGACCTCGGACGCGAGGCACCCCACACCAACCAGTCCGCAGACCAGTCCTGCGGCCAGCCGCCGCCCTCTCCGAAACAGGTTCCCCATCGCGTCCCTCCGTTGACGGTTCATGACCTAGATCAGATGCCCCATCTTCTCGCGCTTCGTGTCCAAATAGCGCTTGTCGAACGCCGTCGCGTCGACCACGATCGGCACGCGCTCGACGATCTCGATGCCGTACCCGGCGAGGCCCTTGATCTTGCAGGGGTTGTTCGTGAGGAGGCGGATCTTGGAGAGTCCGAGGTCGACGAGGATCTGCGCCCCCACGCCGTAGTCGCGCAGATCCGGCGCGAAGCCGAGCTTGACGTTCGCCTCCACCGTGTCGAGGCCCTTTTCCTGCCACTTGTAGGCGTGGAGCTTGTTCGCGAGGCCGATGCCGCGCCCCTCCTGGCGCATGTAGAGGACCGCGCCGCGCCCCTCCTTCTCGATCATGCGCATGGCGTTGTGGAGCTGGTGGCCGCAGTCGCAGCGCTCGGAGGCGAGGACGTCGCCCGTGAAGCACTCGGAGTGGACGCGCACGAGCGGCGGCGGCTCGCCGGAGAGGTCGCCCTTGATGAGCGCGAGGTGTTCGAGGCCGTCCGGCATGCTGCGGTACATGCGGAGGCGGAAGTGGCCGTAGTCCGTCGGCAGATCGACCTCCTCCACGCGCACGACCAGCTTCTCGGTGCGGCGGCGGTAGGCGATCAGGTCGGCGATCGTCATGAGCCAGAGCCCGTGCCGCTTCGTGAACGCCGTGATGTCGGGGAGGCGCGCCATGCGCCCGACGTCCTTCATGATCTCGCAGCAGAGGCCCACTTCCTTGAGTCCCGCGAGACGGCAGAGGTCGACCACCGCCTCGGTGTGGCCGGCGCGCTGCAGGACGCCGCCCGGACGCGCCTGGAGCGGGAACATGTGCCCCGGGCGGCGGAAGTCCTGCGGACGCGCCCCCTCCCGCACGCACGCGAGCGCCGTCATCGACCGCTCCTCGGCGGAGATGCCCGTCGTTGTCTCCACGCCGTCGATCGACACCGTGAACGCGGTCTGGTGGTTGTCCGTATTCTGCTGCACCATCTGCGGCAGGTCCAGCCGCTCGCACCAGGCGCGCGACATCGGCATGCAGATGAGGCCCCGCGCGTAGGTCGCCATGAAGTTGACGTTCTCGGTTGTCGCGAACTCGGCGGCGCAGATGCAGTCGCCCTCGTTCTCGCGGTCCTCGTCGTCCGTGACCACGATGATCTCGCCACGTTTCAGCGCGGCCAGGCACTCTTCGACGGAATCAAATGACATCTTCTCTTCTCCCCCTCAGCGGTGCTTCTTCTTCGGCGGCGCCAGGAGCGCCTTCGCGGCCTTGACGGCCTCGGGGTCGGCCAGCAGCCGTTTGTAGTCGGCCTCGTACTTCCCCTTCTCGGATGGCCACGTCTTGCAGAACCACATCAGGTCCCGCAGGGCGGCCCCCTTGTCACCGGCGGCGAGGTCGTCCGCAATCCACATCTCCAGGTTCTTCTTGGCCGTCTCGATGGACGCGAGGATCGCCTGGGCCTCCTCCACCTCGGCGGGCTTCCTGCTCTTGAGGGCCGCCTTGAACGGGGCGAGCCCCGAACCCTCGGCCTTGACCTTCCCCATCACGAAGGTCTTCTCGTAGCTCTTGAACTTCTTCAGGGCAACGCCGTTGATGAGCTGCCCGGACACGACGGGCATTTCCGTAAGCGCGTTGACGACGGCGGCCTCGGCCTCGCGGTCGTCCTCGCCCTCGTACACGACCGTTCCCGAGGCGTCCAGCACACGGAAGCGGTCCGCCCCGGGCCGCGTCTTCGTCGCGAAGACGAACGACGCGCCGTGGCTGTCCGTATACGCCGCCGCGAACTTCCGCACCTGCGCGGCCCGCTCGGACCCCTCGCCGAATCCGGCGATGAGGGCCACCTTGTGCCGGAAGGCGTTCGGCACGCCCTCTGCACACACCGCGCACGCGGCCAGCAGAATCCCAACCAAACATCTCATCTTCATATCGGTTTTCCTTTCCCTCTCAAAGACCTCAACCAAGCCGCCAATGTGGAACATCCCTTAACCACTGAACGGCCGAAGGCCAACTTAACCACTTAATCTACAGGCTACCGCATCTCCCGTTCGTAGGGGATCTGGATCTGGTAGGCGTCCGCGAACGCGCGCAGCTCCTTGAGGAGGAGTGCGTCGGGACGGGCCGTGTAGGCGGCGACGAGCGCGTAGAGGCGGCGCTGCGCCCAGGCGGTCTTGACCTCGGGGCCCATCTTCCCGGCCTTCGCGAACGGGAGGCGGAACATGTTCTCGAACACCATCGCGCCGTTCAGCCCGCGCAGGGAGAAGACGAGTTCGTCCTGGTCGGCCGGACAGCTCCCGTAGATCTCGATCGGCTCGTCCTCGCAGAGGTTCGAGACGAGCTGCGGGTAGGTCTCGGCCCGCGACGAGGCCGAGAAGATGACGGAGATGTCGGCGAGGACGGGGCGCTGGAATTTCGCCGCGAGCGCCGGGATGCCGTCGGCCGCCGACCAGCGCAGCCCCTCGTGCCGCGCCCAGGTTCCCCGGTTGCAGCGCGTGAGCATGTCCATCAGGTAGGCGTTCGCGTTCCCCTTCACGCCGTACATGAAGTTCTAGATGAGC
>CAKULR010000131.1 GCA_934667295.1 uncultured Kiritimatiellota bacterium | reverse complement strand
CCCCTACCACGTACGCACACAGGGTGTCGGCCCCTACCGCACACCAATGGTAGGGCGCGACGAACACGCGGCGGCACGGGGAATCCGTGCCGCCGCGTGGGCCGTCCTGTCCCGGAACCCGCTAGCGGGTCGTCCAGTAGGGCGCGTTCGCCGGGGCCGCGAGGTACTGCGCGCAGGTGTCGCAGCACTTGCAGAGGATCATCTGGAAGCCCGCCATCTCCTGCACCGTGAGGAGTTCGTCGCACTTGCCGGGGAGGACGGTGACGCCCATCGCCTCCAGCATCTGCTTCGCCTTGCGGTAACAGATGAGCATTTCCATCGTCGTCGTGGCGCCCGAACCGTTGATGAGGAGGAGCGCCTTGTCGCCGGCGGCGAGCTTCGTCGCCTTGACGAGCGGGGGCAGCATCTTCTCGACGGTCTCGTCGGCGGTACACATCTTCGAGATGCCGCCGCCGCCCTCGCCGTGCTGGCCCATGCCAATCTCCATCTCATCGTCCGCGAGCGAGCCGATCTCGCCGCCGTTCTGCGGATGCGTGGCGGTCTTGAGCGCCACGGAGAGGGTCGCGATGCCGTCGTTGAAGGCGTTGGCGAGCGCGACGATCTCGTCGAGGCTCCTGCCCGCCTCGGCCGCCGCGCCGACGACCTTGATGAACGGAATCACGCCGCCGAGGCCGCGCTTGTCCTCGATCGGGGTGTCGGGTCCCTGGGCGATGTCGTCGTGGATGACGATCTCCACCACCTTGAGGCCGGCCTTCTGCGCCTTGCGCATGGCCTTCGAACCGCTCATGCGGTCGCCGTTGTGGTTGAGCGTGATGAGGAGCGTACCCGCGTCGCGCTTCACGTAGTCAAGGGCCTCGAACACCTTTTCGCCGCCGGGCGCGGCGAAGATGTCGCCGGCGACGCACGCATCGAGCATGCCCTCGCCGACGAAGCCGTGCATGGCCGGTTCGTGGCCGGAGCCGCCGAACGCGACGAGCGCGACCTTGTCGGCGGCCTTCGGGGTCTTGCGCACGACGATCTTCTCGTTCACGAGCGCGAGCGTGTCGGAATAGCACCCGACGAGACCTTCCAGAAGTTCCTTGGTGAGGTTCGCGGGATCGTTGATGAACTTCTTCATGGGCATGGAGGATTCTCCTTTGGCATTAAGCCGCCGCTTCGCGGCTTTAAGTAATTAAGTAGTTAAGTGACAACAGACGCTCTTAGGCTCTTTCAAAGGCAACTTGCTCATCACTTAACAAGCCGCGAAGCGGCGACTTAACCACTTAACTACTTAAAGCCCGTAGGGGCGGCTTAACCACTTGACTATTTTTGAAAGAACTCGACCTGCGGGCCATTCTTGTAGCCCACGTAGGCGATGGCACATGTGCCGCCGAGGGAATACTTCGGCAGCAGCACGTCGGCGCCCTCCTTCACGGCCTCGTCGACGGCGGTCTGCACGTCGGCGACCTGGTAGGCCACGTGCGTCTCGGCGACCATGCGCCACGCGCACGGCGTGTTCGGCTCCCAGTAGAGGTATTCGATGCCGTAGTCGGCGTTGTTGCAGATCCACACCTTGAGGCCGGGCATGTAGGTCATGCCCTCCATCTTGGCGGGAACGGGGATGCCCGTGTGCAGATAGGTCTTCTCGATGGTCATTTCAGTCTCCTTTCAGGACAATCAGAAACCGACGTTCGGAACCGTGTAGCGGTTGCAGGCGCTGTCGTGGAAGTTCGCGAACTCCGTGACGATCGCGCCCTCGGTGCCGCCCATCATGAAGTGCCAGCTGCCCGTCTTCGGGAGCTTGTGCGCGATGCCGTCCGCCACCCACTTCTCGACGTGGAGCGACTTGAGGAGCGTCGGCTTGCCGGCCTTGTGGTCGTAGAGGAGCGCGGAGAGGTTGGCCTTCGCCTCGGGGAACTGGTCGAGGTTGGGCGTGCCGACCTCGGAGAAGGAGTAGACCCAGCCGTGGCGCACGAGCCAGGATTCCATCTTGGCGGGGATGTCCTTCTTGAAGACCTCGCCCGTCCAGCGGTCCTGCGAGACGTTCCCGGCGACCGACTTGCCCGCCACGTGGCTGTGCTCGGCGATGGACTGGAGGGGCAGCAGGAAGATGTCGTGGCCGAAGTACTCCTCCCTGATCTCGTCCACCCAGATCACGCCGCCCATGCCGAACTTGGCGAAGTCGCCCTTCGCGAAGTCCGTCGCCCAGAAGCCGAGGTACTGCGTCTTGTCCGTCTGCTTCGTCTGCTCCAGCATGAACTTCTCGTCCGTGAAGGACCGAAAGACCGGGTAGCCGAACCTGCGCATGAGGTCGAAGTAGGCCTGCTTGCCCTTGGCCACGTCGAACTTGCCGTTGCTGATTCCGTTGGCGTCGAACGCGCCGCCGACGTAGAAGTCCTTATTGTTCACCTTCGCACATCCTTTCCTGCATCCGCCGGCCGCCCCGGTCGTGGAGCAGCCGGACACCATACCGGCCGTCATGGCCACTGCGGCCGCACCCGCGCCCGCAGCAATAAACTCGCGTCTCTTCATCGTTTGGTCCTTTCTCATTCCGGCATCCTGCCGGTCTTGAAATACTGTTCAATCTCCTCCAGGGTCCGCCCCTTCGTCTCGGGCAGGAAGAACGCCGCCGTGACGAAATAGACGACCGTGAAGCCCGCCAGGCAGTAGAACACGGACGGGAAGCCCCATGCGTCCTTCCACGCCGGGAAGACCGTGGCGATCGTGGCGGAGACGCCCTGGTTGATGATCATGGCGATCGACATGCCCGTCGCGCGGATGCGCGTGGGCATCAGCTCCGAGAGCGCGAGCCACACGCACACGCCCGGCCCCACCGCGTAGAACGCGATGAACATGAAGAAGAACACCGTCGCGACCACGCCGGTCGTGGCGGACGCGGCGACAATCCCCTTCGTGATGAGCAGGAACACCGTCGCGACGCCGCAGAGCCCGACGATGATCCCCGACGTGCCGAGCTTCAGCAGGAACGTGCGCCCTTTCTTGTCCACAAGCGCACACGCGACAACCGTCATGAACACGTTCACGAGCTTGATCGCGAGGTCGGAGAAGTTCGCGAACACGCCCTCCATGCCCGTCGCCTTGAAGATGTCCACCGTATAGTTGAGGACGGAGTTGATGCCCGTGGTCTGGTTGCACGCGAGGATGACCACCGCGAGGCAGAACGGATAGACGTACTTTCGCTGGATGAGGCTGTCGCCCTGCGACGCCCGCGCGATTGCCGCCTTCTCCGCTGCGGCGGCCTCGTCGGCGGCGATCATCTCCGCAAGGATCTCCTTGGCCTTCTCTTCGCCGTTGTTGGCCGCGAGCGAGGCAAGGGCCTCTTCCCTGCGGCCCTTCCTGTAGAGCCAGCGCGGAGACTCCCTGAGCCTGAATGCGCCGAGGAACAGGATGAGGCCGGGGACGGCGGAGCAGAAGAATATCGTCTGCCACGCCATCGCCCATCCCTTCAGCTGTTCGGGCTTCACCCACTTCGCTATCATCTCGAATGTGATCCTGGCCGTATCCGCCGCGCCATGCGCATCCACAACGCCATGCGCGACGGCCGCCGCCTTCACGACCTTGTCCGAATCGCCGACGAGCCCCGTCACGACGAGCCCGATGACCGCCGCGAACGCGAGGCCGACCGTCAGGAGCAGCTGGAACATGCCCGTCCCCTTGCCGCGCGAGTCCGAATCGAGGCACTCGGCGAGGTACATCGGCACGACGACGCCCACGAGTCCGGCGGACGCCCCCTGGAGCGTGCGGCCCACCGTCAGGAGGACGAAGCTGCCGCCCTCCATGAGGCCCGACGCGCAGATGACCGGAATCGAGACGAAGAAGCAGAACGCCGAGGCGATGATGATCGCCTTGCGCCCGAACCACTCCGAGAGCGTGCCCGCGAAGAGCGAGCTGACGACCGACCCCCACAGCACGGCCCCCACGATGAAGCCGAGCTGGACGGACGAGTAGTCCGCCGTGTTGCGGATGTACGGCAGCGCGGCGGCGATCACGCCCACGTCGATGCCGTAGATGAGCCCGCCGAGGCCCGCCATCACGAGCAGGTAGCGGGCGTAGCGCCTGACGGGGTCGGACATGCCTACTCGGCCTCCACCTTGACGTCCGGGAACCACTTCTGCGCCCACTTCGCGCAGTCCTCGAAGCCCGCGACGGCCTCCTTCACGAAGACGGGCGCGAATTCGGCGGCGCCCTCCACCTCCGTGTAGAGGAGCTGGAGCGTGAGCGCCGCGCCGAGCATCTGCTTGGACCACGGGAGCGGCCCCGTGCGGAGCGTGTCGCGCCCCTTGCGCACAAGCCGGTTCAGGAGCTGGTTCATGTAGCCGACGTTGTCCTTCTTGCCGTAGAAGCGGTTCCAGTCGATCCTCTGCGGACGGTCGGCGACCTTCTTGCCCTTCACGGTCCGCACGCGCTGGAGCGTGATCGCCTTCGCGTCGACCGCCGCCACCTCGGTGCCGTCCTTGAACCTGAAGCCCTTCGCCTTCGCGATGAACAGCTTCTGGAGCTCCTGCATGTACTGGACCTTCGTCATCTGCGAGCGGACCTCCTCCCGCCCCTCGGGCGTTTCGGTGTCGTCGAGGAGACGCTGGAGCTGCCGCAGCGCGGGATCCCAGTCGAGCGTCTTCAGGCGCGAATCGACGAGTTCCGCGAAGAGGTCCTCCGCCGCCTTCGTCTCCTCGGCGGCCTTCGCCTTGCGCTCCTCGGCGGCCTTCGCGGCGGCGGCCTCCTTCGCCGCCTTCTCGGCCTTCGCCTTCGCCTCGCGCGCGGCCTTGTCCACCATGCGCTTGATCTGCTGCTGGGCGGAGCGGACGAGCGAGACGGAGCGCGTGCGGATGACGGCGGCCTTGCGCTGCGTCTGCTCCACGCACTTCATGCCCTTCAGCTGTTCGAAGCCCTCCACGAGGGTCTGCGAGAGCTTGGCGAGCGCGCGTACGGTCTCCTCGTCCTCGCCCGTCAGCTTCTCCACGGCCTTGCCCTTCTCCAGCAGGATCGCCACGTTCCCCTGCACGCGGATGTCCGCCGCGCGGCACGCATAGACGTCCGCCCACAGCTCGACGAACTGCTTCACGGCGGCGGGCAGCGCGACCTCGGGCGCCTTCTCCCTCCCATCTCCGGCTTCGGCGGGAGCCTCCTCGGCGGCCTCCTTCTTCGCGGGGGACTCCTTCCCCTTTGCCGCCGGGGCGGCGGGCTTCGCCTCGGGCTTTGCCGCCTGGGCGACGGCGTTCGTCGTGCCGGCC
>CAKULR010000130.1 GCA_934667295.1 uncultured Kiritimatiellota bacterium | reverse complement strand
TCTTCGACCTCGACTTCGGACGGGTGGGGTGCCTCACCTGCTGGGACAACTGGTTTTCCGAATCCGCCAAGTTCGTCCGCCGCAAGGGCGCGGAACTGCTCCTCTTCCCGCTCGCGGGCTGCGCGCCGGACCACGTGGAGATCACCTTCCCCGCACGGGCGATCGACATCGGCATCCCGATTCTCGTCGCGATGCGCCAGGGCCACCTGCCGAACGGCATCCTCGACCGCGACGGCACGTGGCGGGCGAAGACGTTCGAGGACGGCGGCTTCGCGTGGGCGGACCTCGACCTCAACGAGCGCAAGCGCACGTTCTGGCTGTCGGTGGGGGCCGGGCTGGGCGACCCCTACGAGCTCTACCTCGACGAATCGCGTCCCGCGCTCTACGAGAAGCAGACCTACGGTCCCCGCCGCGAGGCGAAAATATGGTAGAATACGCACATTCGTTCGGTCAAGACGAGGAGCATGCAAGAATGCCGATCAAGAGTAAGGTCTTCTGGGCGACGCTGGCCGCGGCGGCGGGCACCTTTGCCGCCGGGTGCGCGACCTGCGGCGGGGGGCGTTCGCTGCGCCTCGCCTGCCAGATGTGGAGCGTGAACGAGATCTGGAAGAAGGATCCCGACGGCACGCTCGCGAAGATGCGCGCCCTCGGGTACGAGGGCGTGCAGTCGATGGCGTTCTGGCAGTGGGACCGCGCGAAGCTCCACAGGCTCCTCGACGACCACGGCATGGCGCTCGTCGACATGCCGATCAACCTCTCCCACGTCGCGCCGGACAAATTCGATTCGACGGTCGCGTTCTGCAGGGAGTTCGGCGTCGACTTCGTCTTCGTGCCGTGGTTCGGCGACGCGAAGAAGCCGAAGGACGCCTGGCTGAAGCTTGCGGACGACATGGTGGAGGCGGCCCGGAAGCTCGCCCAGTACGGTATCAAGATGGGGTTCCACAACCACCAGGTCGAGTTCACGGCGAAGTACGACGGCGTCTCGCCGATGGAGATGTTCTTCGCCCGCCCCGAGCTCTCCTTCGAGCTGGACGTGGGCCACACGACGCTTGCGGGCGAAGACCCCGTGGCCGTGCTGAAGCGGATCCGGGGGCGCGTCCCCTCCATCCACGCGAAGCCGGGCGGCGGACGCTCCTGTGGCGGCGAAGGGGACCGGAACGACTGGGCGGGCATCCTCGCCGCCTGCCGCGCGATGGGGACGCGCTGGGCGGTCGTCGAGTGCGAGACGCGCCGCGACACGTTCGCGGACATCGACGCGAGCGCGAAGTTCCTCGCCTCCCGCATCTGACACGGAAGACCGCGATGACCCTTACGCGCGAGCCCATCTACGCGGACGCCCCGTCCGGAAAGCGAGAGGCGCTGTGCCGCCGCGTCGTGGAGCTGTTCTCCGCCGTCGGCCGCTGCGTCCGCCTCGCGGTCGAGTCGCTGGCCTGTCTGCCCGGCGTGCGCGCGCGCCGCGACGCGCGGGCCGCGTTCCTGCGCCAGCTCTACGCAGCCGGCATCCGCACGCTCCCAGTCATCACGGTGGTGGGGCTCTTCACGGGCATGATCCTCGGCCTCCAGGTGGGGCTTGCGCTCAGGCGGTTCAACCAGGAGCTGTACCTCGGCGCGGCGGTCATGCTCACGCTCATCCGCGAGATGGGGCCGTTCGTGACGGGCATCTGCCTCTCGGCGTGTGTGGGCTCGGCGATGGCCGCCGAGCTCGGCACGATGACGGTGAACGACGAGGTGGCGGCGCTTGTGATCATGTCCTTATCGCCGGTGCGGTACCTCGCCGCGCCGCGCATGGGCGCGCTCCTCGTGATGGCGCCGATCCTCGCGTTCTACGCCTGCGTGCTGGGCGTGGTCGGCGGCGGGCTCGTCGCGCAGACGCAGCTGACCGTCGCGTTCCGGCAGTACTTGACGAGCGCGATGTCGATCGCGGCGGTGAAGGATCTCTTCGTGGGGCTCCTGAAGGCCGGCATCTTCGGCGTCGTCATCGGCGCCGTCAGCTGCTACCAGGGCTTCTCGACGCGGCTCGGGGCCGTGGGCGTCGGGCGCGCGACGCAGCACAGCGTGATCATCTCGTTCCTCCTCATCCTCATGCTCGGGTACATGGTGACCCGCGCGTTCTACATCGAGTTCACGCTATGATCCGGTTCGAGAACGTCGTGAAGCGGTTCGACGGGCGCGAGGTGCTGTCGGGCGTCAGCTTCGAGATCGCGAAGGGCGAGGTCCTCGCGGTGGTGGGGCCGTCGGGTACGGGCAAGTCCGTCCTCCTCAAGCACCTCGTGCGGCTCCTCACGCCGACGTCGGGCCGCGTGTGGCTGGACGACGTGGAGATCTCCGCCGCGACGGGCGACGCACTGGAGGCGGTCCGCGCGCGCTTCGGCTACCTCTTCCAGGGCGGCGCGCTCCTCGGCTGGCTCACCGTCGCCGAGAACGTGGCGCTGCCGCTCCGGGAGCGCACGCGCCTCGCGTCCGCCGAGATCGACGCGCGCGTCGCCGAGGCGCTGGCCGCCGTGGAGCTGGCCGAGGCGGCGGACCGCTATCCCGCCGAGATCTCGGGCGGCATGCAGAAGCGCGCCGGGCTCGCCCGCGCGATCGTGCGCCGGTCGGACATCGTGCTCTACGACGAGCCGACCTCGGGCCTCGACCCCGTCACCTCCGTGACGATCAACCGGCTCATCCGCCGGCTCAACCGGGAGAAGGGCATCACGTCCGTCGTCGTCACGCACGACCTCCAGGGCGCGCTCCTCTTCGCCGACCGCATCCTCATGCTCAAGGGCGGACACGTCGTGGAGCTGGCAACGCCGGAGGCGTTCGTGCGCTCCACCCGGCCGGACGTGCGCGACTTCCTCGCCGCGCAGTTCATCACGGCGGGCAGTTTCCAGCAGATGAAGGCAGAATATGAAAAAGAACACTGACGTTTTCTCGGAAGTCATCGTGGGCGTCTTCATGGTCGCCGTCCTCGCGCTCCTCGTCTACTTCACCGTCGTCATCTCCGGCGTGGACGTCCTCTTCGGGCGCGAGAAGGCGCTTGCGCGCATTGCGTTCACGGACGTGGGCGGGCTCAAGGAGCGCGACAACGTCGTCTACCGCGGCATGAAGGTGGGCATCGTCGAGAAGATCGAGCTCGCGCCCACGAACGTCATGGTCACGGTGCTCGTGGACCGCGACGTCGTGCTGCGCGAGACCTGCCACGCCTCCGTTTCGGCGCTCTCGCTCCTCGGCGGCAACTACCTTCTTCTCGAAGAGGGCGCCGGCGCGGCGCAGCCCCTCGCGACGACCGTCTTCCGGGGCGATCCGCCCATCGACTGGGTGCGCGATCTCGGCAAGATCGCCGGCAGCCTCAACGAAGTCCTCAACGACGGTTCCTTCAAGAGCATCGTCTCCAACTTCGAGGCCACGGCGGAGAACATCAACAGGATCGTCGCGCGCGTCGAACGCGGCGAGGGGACGGCGGGCAGGCTGCTCTCCCGCGACGACACCGTCTACCGGGATCTGCGCGAGGCCGTTGCGGGCGCGAAGCGCGCGGTCGGCGACGCCGAGAAGACGTTCGACGGCGCCCGGAAGACGTTCGACCACGCCGCCGCCGTCGCCGAACGGCTGGACCGGGGCGAGGGTACGCTCGGCCGCCTCCTCTCGAAGGACGATGCCGTCTACGCCGACCTGAAGCAGACGCTTGCGAACGCGGCCGCGATCTCCGCGCGCATCGAACGCGGCGAGGGCACGCTCGGGCGGCTGACCGCCAGGGACGACGCGCTCTGGGGCGACCTCACGAACGCCGTCGCGAACGTGCGTGCCGCCTCCGAGAAGCTGAAGTCCGGCGAGGGTCTGCTCGGGCGCGCGCTCGGCGACGCCGCGCTCGCGGACGACGCCGCGAAGCTCGTCGCGAACCTGCGCGCCGTCTCCGAGCGCCTGGAGAAGGGCGAGGGCACGCTTGGCAGGCTCATGACGGAGCGCGAGATGTACGACGAGGTGAACGCGGTCATCAAGGACGTGCGCCAGATCATCGACAACTACCGCGACACGACGCCGATCACCACGTTCGGCGCACTTGCGACGGGGGCGCTCTGATTCACGCGCCCATCCATCCATTTGGGCATTTCCCCCTTGCGCATGGGGCGCATTTGTGGGATAATACCCGCATCTGAAAGTAATGAAGGAGTCCACAACATGAACATGAAGAAGAAGACTGAAGGGTTCACGCTCGTCGAGCTGCTCGTCGTGATCGGCATTCTCGGCATTCTGATGGGGGCCCTGTTCCCGGCCATCTCCGCCGCCATGCTCAGCGCGAATACATCCGCCATGGCCATGCGTGGGCGCAACCTCTTTGTGGGCATGACGCAGGCCAACACCGAGCGCGAGGCGGCGGGCATGGCCGAGGTGTGGCCGCAGACGAGCGTCGAAAGTTCGGGCGCGACGGATCCGGACATTGCCGACCAGGCCTGGACCTCCACGACGGAGTTCTTCAAGGAGCTCTTCGACATGGACAACTACGGCAAGGCCGAGTGGCAGCCCTACGTCAACGTCGATATCGGCGTCCTCTCCGGCGCGGGTGTGCCGGGCATGTCCGGTTCGACGCTGGACAAGAAGAACATCGCCTGGGTGATCACGGGCAACGTGCAGAGCGAAATCGCCGACGTGATTCCCGTCCTGATGTCGCGCAACGTCGACTACTCCTCGATGAACGGCTACCTCGCCAGCTACGACGGCTCCTCCGCGACGAAGGTCACGGTCGGAAACGGCACGTATGACCAGCCCTTCGGCAACAAGGCGTGGGTGCTTGTGCGCAAGGGCGGCGCGTCGCAGACGATCAAGGCGAAGTATTCCCGCCTCGACGTCATCTTCAACCGCCAGGGCTTCGACAACACCCAGCTCAAGAACCAGCTCCAGGTTCTGGACCTCTGATTGTTCGTCTCGGTCGCAATCGACCTGGCGCTTGACCGGTTGTTCACCTACGCGGTGCCGGTCGAACTCACGGAGAAGCTGCTCGTCGGGCAGCTTCTCCGCGTTCCATTTTCGGGGCGCATTGCGCGTGGGTTTGCGCTTGCGCTCACGGAGGAGGCGCCCGCGTTCAGGACGCGCCCCGTCCTCGCGATCGAGGACGAATCGCCCTTTTTCTCCCCGGCGCTCCTGAAGCTCGTGCGCTGGATCGCCGCCTACCCGCACGCGCCCAGCGAAACGGCGCTCCGGGCGGCGGTGCCGGCCGCCGTCCTGAAGCCGTCCGCCCGACCGAAGGAACTGCTGT
>CAKULR010000129.1 GCA_934667295.1 uncultured Kiritimatiellota bacterium | reverse complement strand
GATCAGCTTCGAGGAGACCTCGCGGAAGCCGCGCGCCGTGTAGGCCGCCCGGACCTCGGGGTAGACCTCCTCCAAGATGCCGGAGAGGATGAGGCGGCCGCCCGGCGCGACGAGCGGCGCGATCTCCGCCGCGAAGCGCACGAGGACGGGGCCGAGGACGTTCGCCGCCACCACGTCGAACTGCCGGTCGCCCGTTCGGTGGACCCCCGGCAGCGTCGACTTGTTGCACAGGTCGCCGCGCACGAAGCGGATCTCCGCGCCCAGTCCGTTCTTCGCCGCGTTCCCGTTCGCGTTTTCGACGGCGTCGGGGTCGATGTCGAACCCCGCCACGTCGCGGAACCCCTCCAGCTTCGCCGCAATCGCGAGGATGCCCGAGCCGCAGCCGACGTCCAGGAAGGAGCGGTCCGCGTTCTCGGCGGCCAGCGCGTCGATGTATTCGAGGCAGGCGTGCGTCGTCGCGTGCTGGCCCGTGCCGAACGCCATGCCGGGGTCGAGAACCAGCATCCGGGGCGCCGGGGAACCCGCCGTCTTCGCCACGAAGTCCGCCACCTCCCACTCGGGGACGATCGCGAGGCGGGGCGAAATCACCTCCGTCTTGAAGTGCTTGCGGTAGGAGAGCTTCCAGTCCTCGTCCGGAATCGAACCCGTCTCGGGCTTCAGGTCCAGGCCGACAATCTCCCCCGCCGCCACGAGCGCCGCCACCGCGCGCGGCGCGTCGGCGGGATCCGGGAAGAAGATCTGCATCGTCGTCCGCACATCCTCCACGTCACGGTACGAAGACAAAATGAAATCCCCTCCATCGAAGACCTCGAAGAGGGGATTCACGTACCGTTCGTCGACCGAACAGGATACAACCGTCATGGAACGACCTATTCGGCCTTCGTCTCGGCCTTCTTGGCGAGCATCTTCTTGACCGTCGTCGGGCGCTGGACGAGCACGCGCACGTTCTCGTCGCTCATGAGCTTGACCTCTTCCTCGCCCAGACCGAACTTGACGAGGCGCTGGCGCTGCGCCTTGACGCGGCGCGCCTTGCCGGCCGGCGTCTTGCACGGACGAACGTGGGACTCTTTACGGAGTGTACGACCTGTACCCATTTCTGAACCTCTTCTTTCTTCAAAAAATTGAGTTGATATTATGCCGTTTTCGGGCCCGGAAATCAAGCCCGAAATCGACAAAAATGCGGCAACCGCCTATTTCACCTCGTGGCACCAGCCGTGGCGGTCCGGCAGGTCGCCGTACTGGATGCCCTGGATCGTGTCGTACAGCTCCTGCAGGGTCGGATCGACGACCTCCGGGTCGGAGATCTTGATGACCTGGTCGCCGCGCGTGATCTCCCACACGGGCGTGATCACCACCGCCGTGCCGAGCGCCGCCACCGCCTTGAACTTCTTCAGCTCCGTGTAGGGCACCGGGCGGCACTCCACCTTGATGCCGAGGTCCTTCGCGCACTGCTTGAGGGACATGTTCGTCACGGACGGCAGCACCGAGCAGCTGTCGGGCGTCACGTACACGCCGCCCTTCGTGATGCCCGCGAAGTTGGAGGTCGCGAACTCCTCGATGTACCTGTGGCTCTTCGCGTCCAGATAGAGCTCGACCGGCCAGCCCTCGCGCTTCGCCTTCTCGTGCGCGAAGATGCCGGCGGCGTAGTTGCCGCCCACCTTCACGTCGCCCATGCCGTGCGGCGCCGCGCGGTCCCACTGGTCGAAGATCACCGCGCGCACCGGCTTCAACCCGCCCTTGTAGTAGGCGCCCACCGGCATGACCATGATCATGAACGTGTATTCCTTCGCCGGGGCGACGCCGATCTGCGGACCCGTCCCGATCAGGAGCGGCCGCAGGTACATCGACCCGCCCGTCCCGTACGGCGGCACGAACTCGGCGTTCCGCTTCACGACCTTCTCGCACGCATCGAGGAACATCTCCACCGGCACCGGCGGCATGCACGTGCGCTCCGCCGTGCGGTACATGCGCTTCGCGTTCTCGTCGGGACGGAAAATCGCGATCCGGCCGTCCTTCTGGCGGAAGCACTTGATCCCCTCGAAGCACTCCTGGCCGTAGTGGAGGCAGCTCGCCCCGATGTGCATCGTGATGGTGGGTTCCTTCACGAAGCTGGGCTTCGACCACTTGCCGTTCTTCCACGTGTAGCGGATGTGGCAGTTCACGTCGGAGAACCCGAACCCGAGTTTGCTCCAGTCAATATTCGGCGCCGCTTTCTTGGCCATGACAACATTTCTCCTTGTTGGGCGCATATTCTAGCCCTTTTCCGCGCCTCCCGCAATCAGAAAGTGGCGGGCGTGAGGACGAACGAGAAGGAATACGTCCCCTCGGCGACGAGCTCCTGGTCGGCGTGCAGCCCCGCGCCCGAGCCGTCCACGCCGCGCTGGAAGCCGTCGAGATGCACGATCAGGTCGCCGCACGGCTCCAGTTCGGCCTGGTGCCGCCGCCGCTCCAGCTCCTCCGCCGTGTAGGCGAGCAGGTTGACGTGGAGCGGACGCCCCGGCGCCGTCACCTCGAACCCCTTCCCCGCCCCGTCCGTCACGGTCAGTTCGTAGACATCGCCGCGATTGCCGCTCTCCTGCGGCTTCGCGTAAGGGAAGAGGAAATCCGCCGCCCTGCGCTCGTAGCGTCCGAAGAACGCGCTCGCCGTGCGCCCCGGGTAGTTCTCGTGCGGACCGCGTCCGAACCACCGCGCGCGGGCGAACGCCGGCGACGTGCGGAACACCATCCCGATGCGCGGAATCGGCGACGGCACGGGTTCGGTCGGCTTCACGCCCTTCGGCTCCAGCGTGAAGTCGACGCGCAGCCCCTTCCCCTTGAACCGGTACACGGCCCGCCCCGTCGTCGCCCCCGCCGTCGGAAACGCGAAGTCCACCCGCACCGTCGCCGACGTCGCATCGTGCCGCACCGCGCACGCGCGGACCTGCCGCCGCGCGCCCGCCTCCTGCCACACGCCCCGCACCGGTTCCAACGCGGCCCGTTCCTTCGAGACGGGCGCCCGCCAGAAATACGGCTCGATCGGGCTCCGCAGCATCTCCGTTCCATCCACGGTCCAGCCCGTCACAACGCCCGCCGTCTTCGAGACCGTCCACGTCTGCCTGTCCGCCGCGCGGTACAGACGCACCGCGTCCGGCGTTTCCTCCACGCGGAGGGCGGGCGCGGTCGCGCAGGAGCGCGCCCCTCCCGGCTGTTCCGGCTCGGCCACCTGGTCGCGCGCGCATTCGTACCCCGCCCGGCACCAGGCCGTGTCCGCCGTCGCCGTCCACATGAAGTTCCACGTGCGCCGCCGCGCGCCCGGCGTCGGGGGCGGCACGGGGAGGCGCAGCGTCCGCCCGCCCTGCGGCGGCACGTCGAGTCGCCCGAGGTCGCCGCCCGCCACCGCGCGTCCGTCGTCCTCGCACGTCCACCGCGTCCCGTACTTCGCAAGCGACGTGAAGAACGCGTGGTTCGTGACCGTGAAGACGCCGTGCGCGGGATCCGAGGCGACGATGTGCGCGTCCTGGTAGATGTACTTGAGCTCGGGTACGCCGGGGGACGGCGTGCGGTCGGCCCGCACCGCGCCGTTGCAGCAGCCCGTACCGTGTCCCGGACGGTCGCCGAAGTCGCCGCCGTAGGCCCAGAGGAACGCCGGCTGGCCGGGCTTCACGTCCTTCGGGTCGCGTTTCTGCGGGAAGTCCTGGTCGGCCCAGTCCCAGAGGAAGCCCCCCTGCAGGACCTCGGAGGACCAGAAGGCCCGCGCGTAGTCCATGAGGTTCCCGTAGCTGTTCCCCTCCGTGTGTTCGTACTCGCAGGGGATGAACGGCTTGTCCACGCCCGCCTTGCGCGCATGGGCGAGGAGCGCCCTCGGCGGCGCGTACATGCTGTCGACGAGGTCCTTCTTCCCGTTGCGCTGGTTCATGACGGGGCGCGTCGGGTCAAGCGCCTTGAGCGTGTCGTAGGCTTCGGTGAAGAAGTCCGACGTGACGAAGATCTCGTTGCCGAGCGACCACATCACGACACAGGGGCGGTTGCGGTCGCGCAGCACCATCCCCGTCTCGCGGTCGAGCGCCGCCGCGCGGAAGCGCGGATCGACGGCGGGGTTGCGCGCGCCTCCGAGGCCGTGGTGGAACTTCCGGTGCCGGAAGCCGTTCCACCCGTGCTGCGAGAGGCCGTGCGATTCGAAGTTCGCCTCGTCGACGACGTAGAAGCCGTATTCGTCCGCAAGTTCGTAGAACCGGGGATCGTTCGGATAGTGCGCAAGGCGGATCGCGTTCACGTTGCTGCGCTTGAGGAGGTCGAGGTCGCGCCGGAGGATCGCCTCCGTCATCGTGTAGCCCGTCTCGGGGGCGATCTCGTGGCGGTTGACGCCGTTGAACTTGACGGCGGCGCCGTTCACGCGGATCGTCGCGCCGCCCCAGGCGATTTCGCGGAACCCCACCCGGTCGCCATACGCCTCCAGCGTGCGCCCCTCCCGGTCGGCGAGCGTCAGGACGAGGCGGTAGAGGTTCGGCGTCTCCGCGTTCCAGAGGGCGGGCGCCCTGACGGTGAGCGGCAGCGCGGCCGACGTTCCGGCGGCGGACCCACACGGCGCCCGCGCCTCCGCCACCTGCCTCCCCTGCGCATCGTAGAGCCGCGCCGTCAGCGTCTCGCCGCCCCGCGCCCCCGCGACGACGGCGCGCACGTCGGCGCACCAGGTGCCGCCCGCGTACGGTTCCGCCTCCGTGGCCCGGCGCGTCACGACCGTGTAGTCCGCCAGGTGCGTCGCGGGTTCGGCCCGCAGCCAGACGCTCCGGAAGAGGCCCGAGAGGCGGAAGTAGTCCTGGTCCTCCATGTAGCAGCCGTCGCAGAGGCGATGGACCTGCACGGCGAGGAGGTTCGTGCCGGTCTGCAGGTACGGCGTCACGTCGAACTCCACGCCGGGCCGCCCGTCCTCCGCGTAGCCGACCTCGCGTCCGTTCAGCCACACGCGCACCGCCGCCCCGAAGCCGTCGAAGACGAGGACCGTGCGCAGGTTCCGCCAGCCCTCCGGCACCGTGAACGCGCGCCGGTAGTTCACCGTGCCGTTCGGCTCCTTCGCGACCGTCCAGTCCGGCGGCGCCGGGCGCGTCACGAACGGCGGATCGACCGTCCACCAGTATCCGAACGCGCAGAAGAGGGGCGTGCCCATGCCGACGATTTCGGACGTGTTCGGCACGAGGACGCTGCGCCACGCGGCATCGTCGAACGCGCGCTGCTCGAACCCGGCGGGCGCCGCGTCGGGGTGCGGCGTGAAAAGGGCCTTCCACGCGCCGTCCAGGGACATCCACCGCCCCGACGCCGCGCGTCCCCCG
>CAKULR010000128.1 GCA_934667295.1 uncultured Kiritimatiellota bacterium | reverse complement strand
TCGGCGTGGGACCCGGCACCACGGTCTTCTCCTCCACGCTCACCTTCATCGCCACGGTCGGCCCCGCCGTCCATCGCGGCGCCACGCCCGTCTTCATCGATTCAGATCCCGCCACCGGCACCCTCTCGGTCCCCCTGCTGGACCAGGCACTCCGCGACCGTTCCCGCCGTCCGGCCCTCGTCATCGCCGCCGACATCTACGGGCAGTGCTGCGACTACGAGGCGCTTGAACGGGTCTGCGCGGACCACGGCGTGCCGCTTGTCGTCGATGCGTCGGAATCCGTCGGCGCCACCTGCCGGGGGCGTCCCGCCGGCTGCGCGGGCGCGGCGGCCGTCTACTCCTTCAACGGCAACAAGCTCGTCCCCACCTCGGGCGGGGGCGCGGTCCTGTCGCGCGATCCGGACCTTGTGGCCCGCGCCCGCTGGCGCGCCCAGCAGGCGCGCGAGAACGCCGTCTGGTACGAGCACCGCGAGGTCGGCTACAACTACCGCCTGAGCAACCTGCTCGCCGCCGTCGGCTGCGCCCAGCTCGACCGCCTCCCCGGGATCGTCCGCCGCAAGCGCCGCATCTTCGATTTCTACCGCGCCCTCCTTTCGCGGCGCCCAGATCCCCCGACGCCCTTTCCCTGCGGGGCCTTCACCGCGTCCACGCGCTGGCTGAGCGTCTTTCTCTTCCCGACGGAGGCGGTGCGGGACGACCTTGCGGCGCGCCTGGCGGCGGCGAACGTCGAGACGCGCCCCGTCTGGAAGCCGATGCACCTCCAGCCGGTCTTCCACGGCTGCCGCGTCTACGGCGGCGCCGTCGCCGAGGACTTCTTCCGGCGCGGTCTCTGCCTCCCCTCCGGCGCCGGGCTCACGAAGCGCCAGCTCGATTTCATCGCCGGGGTGGTCGGCGGCGTCTAGCCGTCCAGCCAGCCGCATTTCGTCCCCGGAGTGGCGCGGATGCTGGGGTTTTGGTAGAATGTTCCACGTTTTTTCCGAAGGAGATTCGAGTACATGTCAGAGAAGCGCCGCATTGTCGTCACATCCGCCCTGCCGTATGCCAACGGGGACATCCACCTGGGGCATCTGGTCGAGTACATCCAGACCGATTTCTGGGTCCGTTTCCAGAAGATGCGCGGGAACGACTGCGTCTACGTCTGCGCCGACGACACCCACGGCACCCCGATCATGATCCGCGCGGCGAAGGAGGGCATCACGCCCGAGGAGCTGATCGCCCGCAGCCATGCGGCGCACCTGAAGGACTTCACGGACTTCGAGATTTCCTTCGACAACTACTATTCGACGAACTCGCCCGAGAACAAGGCCCTTTCCGAGCAGTTCTTCGCCGCGATGGAGAAGTCCGGCGGCATCACGAAGCGCACGACGCCGCAGCTCTACTGCGAGCGCTGCCGGATGTTCCTGCCCGACCGCTTCGTGAAGGGCACGTGCCCCAAGTGCGGCGCGGAGGGCCAGTACGGCGACAGCTGCGACAGGTGCGGCGCCACCTACGCCGCCGAGGAGCTGGGCCACCCCGTCTGCACGACCTGCGGCGCCACGCCCGTCGTGAAGGATTCCGAACACCTCTACTTCGAGCTGGAGCCCCAGCACGACTACCTGCGCACGTGGATCCCGGAGCACACGACGAGCGACGTCTCGAACAAGCTCCTCGAATGGTTCAACGAGCCCCTGCGCGGCTGGTGCATCTCCCGCGCGGCGCCGTACTTCGGCTTCCAGATCCCCGGCTATCCCGACAAGTACTTCTACGTGTGGGTGGACGCCCCGATCGGCTACCTCGCCTCGCTCCAGAACTGGTGCGCGAAGAACGGGAGGGACTTCGCGGACTACTGGCAGGATCCCCGGGCGGAGCGCTACCACTTCATCGGCAAGGACATCATCCGCTTCCACTGCCTCTTCTGGCCGGGGATGCTCCATGCCGCCGGCTTCGCGCAGCCGACCAAGATCTTCGTCCACGGCTTCCTCCCCGTCAACGGCGAGAAGATGTCGAAGTCGAAGGGCACCTTCGTGAACGCCCGCACCTACCTCGACCACCTGCCCGCCCCGGCGCTCCGCTACTACTACGCCTGCAAGCTCGGCGGCACGACGGACGACATGGACCTCAACCTGCAGGACTTTGTGCAGCGCGTGAACGGCGACCTTGTGGGCAAGATCACGAACCTCGCCTCGCGCGGCGCGCAGATGCTCAACAAGAACCTCGAAGGCCGCCTCGGGGCGCTCGACGCGGAGGGCGCCGAACTCGTTGCCTTCGCCCGCAGCCGCGCGGACGCGATCGCCCGCCACTACGAGGACCGCCGCTTCTCGCAGGTCCCCGTGGAGGTGACGAGGATCGCCGACGCCGCGAACGAGTACTTCGACCGCCGCGAGCCCTGGAAGACCGTCAAGGCCCCCGACGGCGCCGAGGCGACCCGCACCACCCTCACGACGATCCTCAACGTCTTCCGCATCCTCGCGATCTACCTGAAGCCCATCCTCCCCGTCTACGCGGAGAAGGTCGCCGCGCTCTTCGGCGAGGCCCCCTACGCCTGGGACGATGCCGCGCGGACGGTCGAGAACGCCGCGATCTCCAGGTACGAATACCTCGCCACGCGCATCGACGCGAAGCAGGTCGAGGCGATGGTGGAGAAGGCCAAGGTGAAGCCCGCCGACTCCGGCGAGGTCGCCCACGAGTCGCGCGCCTCGAAGAACAAGGCCGCGCGCGCGGAGCAGAGGGCCGAGGCGGCCTCCGCCTCCGCCGCGCCCGCCCTCAAGCCCGAGGTCGCGTTCGCGGACTTCGAGAAGCTGGACCTGCGCATCGGCCGCGTCGCCGCCTGCGAGACCGTGCCGAAGAGCGCGAAGCTCCTGAAGTTCGACCTCGACTGCGGCGCGCTCGGGCACCGCACGATCTTCAGCGGCATCCGCGGCGCGTACCCCGACCCGGCGGCGCTCGTCGGCCGGGAGGTCCTCTTCGTTGCGAACCTCGCCCCGCGCAGGATGAGCGTGGGCGTCTCGGAGGGCATGATCCTCTTCGCCGGCGAGCCCGGCACGCACGGCGGCGTGCTCGCGCCCCTCTCGGAGGTCGGCGCCGGAACGCCCGCGACCTGATGGTGCCGGAGCTGTAGGATTGGACGGTGGAACGCAGATGCTGCGCATACGCGGAGTTGAGCGGAAAGGCATGTGGCTACGACGGCGACGTGCGTCGCCTACGCCACAATGCCTTTCCGCCCAGGTCTCTGTATGTCTTGTTGAACGCTGTAAGCCGGGAAACAACCGATTGTGGCGTAGGCCCCGCAGGGGCCGTCGTAGCCACATCGGTTGTTTCCCAGTTTTGCGTATGCGCAGCATCTGCGTTTAATGGAGGTCGTGCATTTCAAGTGGATCACGAGAGGTCATTTCCAGTGTTGCCTTAAATGAGGAGACGAACCCGATGAACATCAGCAAGAGAGAGTTCCTGAAGCGCCTCGGCATCGGCGGCGCGGCCCTGGCGGGTGCCCCGCTCATGGCGGACGAGTTTGTGAAGACGCAGGACCGCCTGCCGCCCGGTTCCGTGGGCGATCCGGACAACGTCTGGTTCGGCAAGAACATCTTCCCCCTCGGCCACACGATCGAGGACGGCCCGAGCTGCGCGCTCCGGGACGGCAAGGTCGTCTGCCCGGCGCGCGAGGTGCCGATCTTCCACAGGACGGACGTCGTCGTGGTCGGCGGCGGCCCCGCCGGCTTCGCCGCCGCCATCGCCGCCGCCCGCACGGGCGCGAAGGTCGCGCTCGTCGAACGCTACGGTTCGTTGGGCGGACTCTTCACGAACGGCATGGTGCTCATCATGCTCTGCACCTCCCAGAGGCTCGCGGGCGGCACATGGCGCCTCGTCACGCGCGGCCTCACGGAGGAGTTCGCGGACCGCGCGATCGCGCTCGGTGACTACGTGTGCCGTCCGCGCCCCGCGAAGCTGGAGCGGACCCACTGGCAGCCGACGGTGGACCCCGAGGGCGCGAAGTACCTGATGGACACGATGGTCGCCGAGGAGAAGATCGACATGTTCTTCCACTGCTGGGGCGTCGATGTCGTCCAGCAGGGGAACAGGGTCCTCGGCGTCGTCTTCGAGTCGAAGCAGGGCAAGCAGGCGATCCTCGCGAAGCAGGTCGTCGACTGCACGGGCGACGGCGACGTGCTGTTCGCGGCCGGCGGCAACTACCGCCAGATCACGCACGGCATCGGCCACGTGGTGCGCCTCGCGAACATGGACCGCGTCACCGCCAAGGCCCCGCCGCGCGGCGCCGACGGCAAGGTCAAGACGCCCGTCCTCGGCAAGTGGCCCACGCGCTCGAACGAGGCGAACCCCTCCACCTGGTGGGGAAACTTCGGGACGGGTCCGAAGGGCAACGGCCTGGACGTGCGCGACCTCACGGCGGCGGAGATCGACTTCCGCAGGAAGTGGTGGGAGCACGTCGCGGCGATGCGCCAGGAGCCCGGCTGGGAGCAGGTCTTCATCGCGAACACCTGCTCGCAGATCGGTCCGCGCGCCTCGCGCCTGATCGACGCCGAGCTGATTGTCGACCGCGCGCTGCTGCGCGGCGACTTCCGTCCCGCCGACTCGATCGGCATGTTCGGGCAGGACGGCACGCACGCGGCCTTCCAGGTGCCGTACCGCGCCCTCCTTCCGAGGGGCGTCGAGAACGTGCTCTGTGCGGGGCGCATGCTCGGCGCGCCGGACACGATCGACACGTTCCGCCTCATCTGCCCGTGCTTCGTCACCGGACAGGCCGCCGGCACGGCGGCGGCGATGGCCGCCCTGAAGGGCTGTACGCCGCGCGAGCTGGACGTCAAGGCGCTTCAGGCCAAGCTCACCCAGGCGAAGGGCGTACTCGCGTGAAGACCTTCCTCGGCGTGGTGCTGGTCCTGGTCCTGCGGGCTGCCTGTGCGGCCGGCGGGTGGTTCGCCTGGACGCTCGGACAGGAGAACCGAACCCTGCACGCGGCGGCGACCGCCGCCGAAGTCGCGCAGGCGCGGCTCGCGGCGGAGCACGGACAGTGCGCGGCAAAGATCGCCCAGGCCGCCGCCGCGCAGACGGCGCATGCGCGTGCGTACGACGAGGCGACGAATGCGCTCGCCCGTGTCCAGGCCGAGGCGCGCCGCCTCCGGGACGACGTGGTGCGCGCGGAGGCCGCGCGGGACGAGGTGCGCCGCCGGGCTGGCGTGGATCTCGCTCTTCACCCCCATCTGGGTCATGGACGCCCTCGCCGTCATCGTCTGTCTGGGCGGGCACGTCATCTACTCTGATTAGGGGGGCACACACACACATCGTCTTCTCCCTCCCATTGTACATCATCAACAACCC
>CAKULR010000127.1 GCA_934667295.1 uncultured Kiritimatiellota bacterium | reverse complement strand
GGGAGAGTTCGCACGTACCCGCGGGCGCCCCGACGCGCGTCCTGCCGTCCGCCCTCACCGCGCCGCCCCACGGGTTCGCCGCCCCGCGGTCCACGTCGTCGAGCAGGACCGTGTTCACGTAGGCCCCCGTCGCGCCGTCGAAGACGGAGAGCGCCGCCGTGTTCATCCACCCGCGTTCCAGCTGCGTCGTCGGCAGCTGGTAGCGTCCCATCGAATGCGTCACGTAGACGAACGCGCCGTCCGGGGAGACTCCGAGCCCGCGCACCGCCGTCGAGCCGTTCGGCAGCAGGACGTGGCGCACCGCGCGCGTCACCGTGTCGATCACGCTCACGCCCGCCGCCACCACGTCGTTCGTCGCCGCGCAGTACGGCAGCAGGTTCGCGACGAAGAGGAGGCGGTCCCCCGCACCGAGGCCCGCCGCGAACGGCTCGCGCAGCACGTCCACCGTCCCCGTCACCTTCATCGTGGCGAGGTCGACCACGCTCACGGCGTTCTTGAAGCGGTTCATCACGTAGGCCGTCCGGCCGTCCCGCGAGACGACCGGCGCGCAGGGGGAGTGGCCGACGGCAACGGAGGCGACGAATGTGCCATCCTCCCTGAACTTCTGCAGCTCGCCCGCCTGGACCCCGCACGTCACGTAGACGAAGCCCCCCGCCACGGCCAGCCCCGTCGGGTTCACCGGCACGCCCTTCACCTGGCGGCTTTCGAGCGTCCATTCGCGCCGCACCGTCCCGTCCAGCGCCACCTGCATGACCTTGCGCCCCGTCGCGCAGGTCGCGAAGACGCCCGCGCCGTCTCCCGACGGCGCCAGGAACTCGGGCGAGGCGTACGCGCTCACCGGCGCCGGGGCCTCGACGGCCCCCCATGCACCGCATCCCAGTCCGCCCACGAGCGCAACCAACGTCCAGATACCGATCGTCTTCTTCATCGACACTCCAAATTGACTCGTTCTCAACACAGGCCACCGCCACATGTACGGTGTTGTGTTATCATACCATAAACGGCGGTCCGCTGTCCAACTCCACACGGTGTGTAGAGGTGGAAGATGCTCGTTTCTGTATCTTCTGGCCTTAGCCGAGGCGCAGTCTGACGCCGGGGAGCGACCGGTCGTCCGCCGTGTGCGGCCGGCAGCGGAACGCCGCGCCGCCGATGACGAGGCGGTCCCCGTCAAACCGGCAGAAGCCCGTGACGTCCCGTTCCTTCCCGTCCGCCAAGTCGCACGCACGCACGCGGCGCGGACACGACGGCGGAACGCGCACGGACACGGACGCGAACATGCCGAAGACGGCAAGCGGCACGCCCCGCGCCAAGTCCGCGTCGAGCGCGACGGAGACCAACGGCGTGTGGAAACCCTTCTCGATCGACAGGCGCGGCAGCGCGCCGACCGTTAACGCGCCGTTCGGGTTGCGCGAGGCGAGGACAAAGGGCGCATCGCCCTTCTGCGGCCTAACGGTCGGCAGGGGCAGGCCGCGCGCCACGACGGCCGGCGCACGTTGCTCGATCGTGCGCCCGAAGACCGGCGTCCACCACGTGCAGCCGGGCGCGAACAGCCAGCGGTCCGTCAACACGGCCTCGGAGGTCAACGTCCTGAGCCCGCTCTGCGCCGTGAAGGCCGGCGCCGTGCGCTGCCAGGCCATCGCCCGCGTCACCTCCAGCGTGCGGTCGCGCCGGTAGACGGGATCCTCCACGGCCGGTTCCGGCCAGATTGGCGAGCGCATCACGCCCACCGTATGCCCGAGGCACGCGGCGATGTAGACATTGTCCTCCACGTTGATGTACGCACGCGAGCCGACGCGCTCGGCCATCTGCCCGTAGACGACGGCGCGCTCAAGATCCGTCGCGTTGTTGATCGGCGTAATCGTGTCGTAGATGCGGAAGACGTCGGCGAACGTCAGGATCTCCTCCGTCCGCGCGCGCAGGTTCTTCTCAAACGCCGGGTCGCCGAGAAGACGGCCCGTGCCGGAGACCGACGTCCCTTCCCCGAACGTGACGCCGTTGAGCGCAAACCCCTGCGAGCAGCAATGCTCGATCTGGAGACCGGGCGCATAGGCGTCGCGCAGTTCGCTCATCATCCGGCGGTAGGCGACCTCGCCGCCCCGCACGCCCCAATCGACCTTCCAGTAGGCGACACCCGCCTCGGCGCTCGCCGCGAGCTTGCGCTTCAGCTCCTCGCGCAGCCGTTCCTCTGGGAATTTGTTCTGCCCGTTCTCCCCGAACGCCTGACAGGCAATCCACAGGCCCGTGCCGCGCCAGCCGCAGTCGCGGATGCGTGCGTCCAGCGCGCGTAGGCGCGCGGCCGGCGTGCCGGTGAAGGACGGAAACCGCCGCGCGTCGAGTACGCAGGAGGCGAAGGCGCCGATGTCCTTGCCGGGCGCACAGCCGAACGGCACATCCCATCCGTCGTCCAGGACAAGGTACAGGTTCCCGCGCACGGCCGGATACTGCGTATGGGCCCACCCGTCCCTGCCGAACAGCACCGCCTCCGTCAGGTTGTCCCGCGCGCCGGGAAGCCCCTGGTCGCCCGGCACCGCCAGCACCCCGCTCTTCACGTTCGCGTCGACGAGGCGCGCCTGCGTCGCCCACGTACACCAGTAGTTCGGCGGCGCCGACGGGGCGCAGCGGTCCGCACGCAGCCCCGCGCACCCGCCCAACGCGGCGAGGCCGCCGAACCCGGCACATCCGCCCAGAAACGCCCGCCGGGTCGTCCGGCCTGTCTGTTCCCACATCGTCATCGTCCATCCTCCATTCGTCGGTTGATACGTGCCCGCCATCAGAACGCGAGCGCCATGCCCACGCCGAAGAGCGTGAGGTCGCGTTTCGCCTCGGGGGCCGACGACGCCTTGACGGCGTCGCGGGCGTCGGCATCCACGATGTCGAACTGCTGCACGTAGGTGAAGAGGCTCCAGTTCTCCGTGAGCGCGTAGTCGAGGCGCAGCACGAGGTTCAGCGCCATCAGGCCGCCGTGGTAGCGCGCGTCCGGACGGCCGACGCGCGGACCGTACTGCGACCGGAAGTGGTCCGAATCGCCGCAGTCGCCGAAGAGCTTGGCCGTGAGCGACAGGTCCTTCGTGAGGGCGAACGTGCGGTAGGCCCCGATCTCCCAGTAGTTCCACCGTTCGGGCGCCGTGGCGTGGCGCAGCAGATAGTAGGGCGTCAGGTAGGGGTTGCGGAGCGCCTGGGCGACGTGCCATTCGAGCGTCGTCTTGCAGTCCGGAAAGTACCCCGGCAGCGTGACCCACTGCCGCGCCACGCGGTTGCCGAGCGCCCACCCCTCCGCAAACTCCCAGTCATATTCGTAGTGGAGGTTCCAGTCCACCTCGTTGTAGGCGTTCCGACGGCGGGCGGACTGCCCGCCCGTCGAAAGCGAGCTGACGCTCCACGCCTGCGCGCCCACGCGCCCGAACGCGCCGAGCTTGAGATCCACGTCCGCGAACTGGGCCGAGTAGGGCCGCGCGTCCACGATCTTGCCGCGCGCCCAGTAGGCGCTCTCCACGTCCGCAAAGGCGCTCACGCCCACCCAGTCGCGCACCTGTTCGACGAGATTCGTGGCCTCCCCCGCCGCCGCGCCCGCCAGACAGACGCCCAGGGTCAGAATCGCCCGCCGCATCATGTTCTTCATGCCTCGTTCCCTCACTCGACTTCCAGGACGCCCGAAATGGATCCATACCGTTCCGGCGAGTCGAGCCGCCAGACGACCTCGCCGGACGGCGCGAACTCGACGACCTGCCACCCCCGGTAGGAGTCGTCCGCCCCATGCCCCGTCCAGTTCGCCACGTAGATGTTGCCATCCGCGCGTTCCGTGAGCTGGGCGTAGAAGAAGTTCGCCTTACCGCCCTGCTCGGCGCGGATACGCCGGGCGACCGTCCCGTCCGCCGCGACGCGCAGCAGTTCCGCACCGTAGCCCGTCGTCGTCCAGAAGCCCGCCCCGTGCGCGGCCGGGCGCACGTCGAAGGAGTTGCGGCCGGCCGGCTGCGGGTAGTCCTTCACGAGGACCGCCGCGACATCCCGCCCCTCCGCCGGGAAGCGCACGCGCGCAAAGCCGTGCTCGTGCGCCACGAGCCATTCGCCGTCCCGCCCGGGCGCGAAGGAGCGCGCGTTCACGAATCCGCGCAGGCGGATGATGCGCGTCATTTTGCGGTCCGGCGAGAAGACGCAGAAGTGGATGGCCTTCCCCTTGTCGGGACCGACGGGGTTGACCGCGAACACGAACCCGCCGTCCGGGAGGTCGCAGCAGGCGGTCGGCTCGGCGGAGTGGAAGATCGGGAAGTCGAAGGTGTCCACGACCTTCCGCGCCGCGAGGTCCGTGACCTGGAAGCCACCCCTGCAGACGGTGCGGTAGCGCGTGCCGCCCACGGCCTTCAGGTCCCAGCCGGGCTTGCGGATCGGGACGGCGAATCCGGCGGACGGATCGGCCGAATCGTAGTAGTGGAGGCGCGCGCGCGATTCGTCCACGAGGACGAGGCGCCGCCGCCGGTCCGCGAGCGCGGGGTGTTCGTTGCGGTGGACGAAGCCGAGCTGCCGGATGTCCGCCGCCAGGGCGTCCGGCAGGTTGTTCGTGCGTCCCTGGGGATAGACGTGCGCCCAGCCACGGCGGTTGAAGTCGTACTTCTCGCCCATGCCGTTGTGGTAGCCGTGGAACTGCGGCAGCGGCGTGACGCCGCGCGCCAGCGCGGCCTTCAGCTCGTCCAGCCCCTGCGCATACACGTCCGCCGGCAGCAGCGCGCGACGGTGGCAGATGCCCGCCGCGAGGCCCACGACCTCGCCCAGCATGCCCAGGGTCCGCTGGACGCGCACGGCGGCGAACGCGACGTGCGAGCAGCTGATGTCGCGCCCGGCGAGGAAGAGGTTCGCACAGTCGCGGGCGTAGAGGCAGCGGTAGGGCACCGGGTAGTCCGCGCCGAAGCCGCGATGGTACGCCGCGCTGCGGAACGGCTCCTTGAACTTCCGCTCGTTCTCCGGGTCTGGGAAGTGGAGGTCGATGTCCCAGGTGATCGCCGCCGTGCCGTCGGGATGGGCGACGTGGTTTTCGAGGTCGTTCTGGGTGAGGACGTACGCGCCAACGGTGCGGTGGCTCTCGCGCTTGCCGCCGATGGGGGAGATCCACGAAAACGCGACGTTGGCGTAGTTCGCGCGGCGGGCGGACCGGTTCTTGAGCCAGTGCCAGTTCGAGAAGATCGCGAGGAGCGCGTAGTCGCGGATGCGCTCCGTCTCGTCCGCCATGTCATGATAGAAGCCGGACTCCTGTTCCCACGAGCCGGACGTCTGGTAGTAGCCCGTCGTCTCGTCGATCGGCAGCGTCCAGTCCGAGATGTCCGGGAACGGCGCCTTCCCGTTCCTCCACTCGGTCAGCCACTGCACGCTCATGC
>CAKULR010000126.1 GCA_934667295.1 uncultured Kiritimatiellota bacterium | reverse complement strand
ATGCCACCGGTCACATCCCTCCGCTTGGGAACCAGTAGATGCGACTACCCCAGTCGCATTGAGTTTGGGAAACCACGCCTCGCGAAACTCCACGTTGTGACCGCAAGCGGACGGCGGCAAGATGTGCTATACTATTCGGCCTCCGCGGAACTGACGAGCGCGGGCGCGTGCCCGTGCGTGGCGTTCGCCACGGGACTGCGAAGCGGCGGAAGCCGAAAAAGCCGTGCGTCTAGGCACTGTTTGACGACACGTAAGGAATCAGATAAAAATGAAATGCGCAGCATGTCCCGCCTGGGAAGGTTTCACGGGCGGCGACTGGCAGGAGGAAATCGACCCTGCCGAATTCATCCGGCTCAACTACACGCCCTATGACGGCGACGAGTCGTTTCTGGCAAACGCGACCGAGGCCACGACGGCCCTTTGGACCAAGCTCCAGGCCCTCCAGAAGGAGGAGCGCGCCAAGGGCGGCGTCCTCGACATGGACACGGACATCGTCTCGTCCATCACCTCGCACGCCCCCGGCTATCTCGACAAGGACCTCGAAAAGATCGTGGGCCTCCAGACCGACAAGCCCCTCAAGCGCGCCTTCATGCCCTACGGCGGCATCAAGATGGCCGAAGAGGCGCTGACGACCTACGGCTACACGCCGAACCCCGAGCTGCACCGCATCTTCACGGAGTATCACAAGACGCACAACCAGGGCGTCTACGACGCCTACACGCCCGAGATGCGCCGCGCGCGCAAGAACAAGATCATCACGGGCCTGCCGGACACCTACGGCCGCGGCCGCATCGTCGGCGACTACCGCCGCGTGGCGCTCTACGGCATCGACCGCCTGATCGAGGGCAAGGAACGCGACCTGCCGCTGGTCGGCTGCGGCGCCTCGCCCGAGGAGGTCGTGCGCGGCCGCGAGGAGGTCGCCGAGCAGATCCGCGCGCTGAAGGCCATGAAGGTGATGGCGGCGAGCTACGGCTACGACATCTCCGGCCCGGCGACGAACGCGCGCGAGGCCGTGCAGTGGACGTACTTCGGCTATCTCGCGGCGATCAAGACGCAGAACGGCGCGGCGATGTCCATCGGCCGCATCTCGACGTTCCTCGACATCTACATCGCGCGCGACCTGAAGCGCGGCATTCTCACCGAGACGGACGCGCAGGAGCTGATCGACCACCTCGTCCTCAAGTTCCGCATGGTCAAGTTCGCGCGCATCCCGGAGTACAACCAGCTCTTCTCGGGCGACCCCGTCTGGGCGACGATCAACGTCGCGGGCATGTGCGGCGACGGCCGCAGCATGGTCACGAAGACCGACTACCGCATCCTCCACACGCTGGAGACGATGGGGCCGAGCCCGGAGCCGAACCTCACGGTCCTCTACTCGCCGCGCCTCCCCGAGGCGTTCAAGCGCTATGCCGCGAAGATCTCGGTCGCGACGTCGAGCGTGCAGTACGAGAACGACGAAATCATGCGCCGCGTCTGGAGCGACGACTACGCGATCTGCTGCTGCGTCTCGGCGACGCACACCGGCAAGGAGATGCAGTTCTTCGGCGCGCGCGCCAACCTCGCGAAGTGCCTACTCTACGCCATCAACGGCGGCGTGGACGAGAAGACGCGCGTGCAGGTGGGGCCGGAGCTCCGCCCGATCACGGGCGACGTGCTCGACTACGCGCAGGTGCTGAAGGCCTACCACGCGATGATGGACTGGCTCGCCGGGCTCTACGTCCACACGCTGAACCTCATCCACTTCATGCACGACCGCTACTACTACGAGGCGGCGCAGATGGCGCTCATCGACACCGACCTGGAGCGCACGTTCGCGACGGGCATCGCCGGCTTCTCGCATGCCGTCGACTCGCTCTCGGCGATCAAGTACGCGAAGGTGAGCGTCATCCGCGACGAGACGGGGCTTGCCGTCGACTACAAGGTCGAGGGCGACTTCCCGCGCTACGGCAACGACGACCCGCGTGCGGACGAGATCGCGAAGGCGCTCCTCAAGGAGTTCATGAACAAGATCCGCAGCCACCACACCTACCGCCACGCGACGCCGACGACCTCGATCCTCACGATCACGTCGAACGTCGTCTACGGCAAGGCGACGGGCGCGATGCCTGACGGGCGCAAGGCGGGCGAGCCGCTGTCGCCGGGGGCGAACCCGTCCTACGGCGCGGAGAAGAACGGCCTTCTCGCCTCGCTCAACTCGGTCGCGAAGCTGCCCTACGGCTATGCGCTGGACGGCATCTCCAACACGCAGACGATCCACCCCTCGGCCCTCGGCAACGACGAGGCGACGCGCGCGAAGACGCTTGTCTCGGTGCTGGACGGCTACTTCTCGCAGGGGGCGCATCACCTGAACGTGAACGTCTTCGGCACGGAGAAGCTGATCGACGCGATGGAGCATCCGGAGAAGCCGGAATACGCGAACTTCACGATCCGCGTCTCGGGCTATGCGGTGAAGTTCAGCGACCTGACCCGCGAGCAGCAGCTCGACGTCATCAGCCGCACCTGCCACAAGAGCCTGTAGGGCCACCGCAGGATGCGCTGGACGCACGAGACGGCGGGACGGATCATTCCGTCTCGCCGTCTTTGGTGTAACCTCGGAAGATTTGGCACGTAAACTGGAAAACGAAAAGGAGACTCCCCATGACCTCACCCTGCACGAGTTCGAGACAGGACTACGACGCCTTCCTCGCAAAGGTCGCGGCGCTGACCGGCCTCGCCGAAATGACGCCCGATGCCGACGGCCTTGTCGCCTACAAGGTCGACGACGCCTACGTCATGAACCTGCAGTACGTCGCGCACACGTCGAAGATCCTCTGCTTCGTCGAGGTGGCGACGCTGCCGAAGACGGCCGGCAAGGCGGTCTACCGCGAGCTCCTCGTGGGCTCGCTCTTCGGCCGCGAGACGGCGGGCGGGTTCTTCGGCGTCGAGCCGGAGTCCGAAACGGTCGTCTACCACTACCTCTTCGACTTCGACGCGCGCACGGCGGATGCCGAGGACTTTGTCGCGACGTTGGAGAAGATCCTGTCGCTCGTCGACATCTGGGCCGGGAAGATCGCCGACGCGCTCGCGGAACCGTCCGCGCCGCAGGGGAATCCCGCCGAACGCGCGGGCGAGAACCTGATTCAGGTCTAAGCTGGAAAGGGGGACGCCATGCCCGTCAATCTCCAGACCTTCACCGACTTCGCGGCGCAGCACACGGTCCTCACCTCCCGGAACTTCCATGTCCACGAGGAGAATGGGCAGCTGTCCGTCGGTTCCGCCTCGTTCAGGCAGTTCAGCGGGAGGGACCTGCAGGCGAACCAGCGCACGATGGCGGCGTTTCGGAACTGCCTGTCGGAGCGGTACGGCGTCTTCGGCGAACATGCGTTCGACGCCGTCCTCGGCGCGCGCGCCGACGTCGGCAAGACGCTCCGCGCGAAGGACATCGCCTCGGTGATGCGCGCCTTGAGCCCGACGGACACCGGCGCCGTGCGCCAGGCGCTCATCGCGTCCCGTTTCGCGAACGAGGTGAGCCGCCAGGTCGAGACGAATCCGCGCGCCGTCGCCGCGAACGTCACGGGGGCGCTGAAGGAGCGTCTGCACGAGAGTTTTGAAAACGACGTCTTCTTCGCGCAGGCGGTGCGCGGCTGCACGACCCAGGACGAGCTTTCGCGCCTGATCGACGGGCGGATCAACGCGATCCTGGACATGAATGAACTGCCGGGAGCGCGGCGCACGTTGGCGGCGGACGCGGCGGGCGCGGGGGCGGATGCCCCGGCGGGAGTCCCAGTGGACACGCCGCACGGCCTTCGGACGCTCGCGGCGGGCGTGGACACGTTCGGCAAGAATGAGACGTCGGTCGAGGACCGCGTCCGTTCCGGCGCGTTCGGCGTGGGCATGCGCGTCAACGGGAACGGCGTCAAGTACGTCTTCGAGAAACTGAAGACGAGCGGCGTCGAGCCGGGGTTCATCGTCCGCCGGGACTGGACGGCCGCCGACACGCGGGCGATGATGGCCGACGGGACGGAACTGGACCAGGTGGCGCGCAACGTCCTTGCGCAGCGGCTGGGGCGTCCGCTGACGGCGCAGGACGACGTGCGCGCGCTCAAGACGCAGCACTTCGTCGCGATCCGCGACGCGGTTCTGGCGGGCACCGGCAATGTCCGGCGCCTGACGGAGCGCCATATCGTGAAGCTCGACTACAACGAGAACGACCGGCGCTTCCGCCACGACGCGGCGCACGTCGGGCACTTCCGCCTCCCGGTGCGGAACGCGATCAAGGGAGGTGCGGTCAAGGGGGCGTTCTTCCGCGCCTTCCGCCTGACGACGGCCAACGAGGCGTCCGCCGGCGCCGTCGCCGAGGCGCTTGCGAACGACCTCACGCGGGCGATGGGCGTGCCGACCCAGGAGCTGTCGCTCGTCAAGGGGCGGTATTCGGACGGACACGAGAAGCTGATGCTCGTCTCGAAGTTCGCCAACGGCTACCATGACTTCGACGGCAACTTCCTGAGGGACGGCCGCCTTGTGGGGCGCACGGACGCCCACGGCAACGTGATCGAGCAGCCAGAGGACATCGGCCGCTACAAGGCGATGTTCCTGCTGCTCGCGGACCGCGATGCGGTCGGTTCGCACGGACAGAACAAGGGCATCGTGAACGGGCGCTTCTTCGCCATCGACCCCGGCCACTCGCTGGAGGGCAACGGCGCGGCGCTGGAGATCCACGACGATTTCTCGTTCCGGGACACCAAGGTCAGCCCGTTCGAGAAGCGCTTCCTCAACTTCTCCGTCTTCGACGACAGCAACCGCTCCGAGAAGCTGAAGGGCATGGTGGCGATCCGGAACGCCCGCCGCGAGTTCACCCTCATCTTCAATGAGTACGCCGCGCGGTTCCCGGTGAACGGCGGTGCCGACCAGGCGCTCAACCAGGCCATCCAGACGCGCATCCGGGAGATGCGGTCGGAGTTCACCGACCAGTACGCCCGCCTGATGGAGGTCTTCGGCGCCCAGATCGACGTGTACGACCACTTTGCGGCGCAGACGCCGGGCGACGACACGACGGCCCGCAGGGTCATCGACGCGGTCGAGAACCTTGAACGGCTCACGTCGCCGACCGTCGGCACGTCGAAGCACGGGGAGGTCCGGTTGCGCCATCTGGAGGTGACGCCGGAAACGCGCGTGCCCTGGAAGGTGCGCGTCGCGGACGGCGGTGCGGCCGTGTTCTCCTGCGACAAGCTGCCGGACGGCAAGCGGCCATTGCTGGCGAACATGCTCCAGCGCGCGGGCGTGACGGAGGTTGAGACGGGCGCGGGCGGGGCGTTCTCGTTCACGGTTCCGCCGACGGACCTCCCGGCCTTCCTCGCCTCGTTCACGGAAGACGCCGTTCGCCAGGCTGTGGGTGCTTGATGTTCAGCCGTTTGATGAGAGGTGCTGTTCAAACGGGAGGGACGGCCTCCGTGCCGTCCGCCGCGTTGGCG
>CAKULR010000125.1 GCA_934667295.1 uncultured Kiritimatiellota bacterium | reverse complement strand
GAGCGTGAGCACGAGCGCCGCGCGGAAGGTCGCGCGCGCGCCGTCGTCGTCGCCGCGGCCGTGGCGGCGCGCGAGGATCGTGCCGGAGTAGCCGAGGGTCGAGATGGCGAGGGCGGAGACGGCGACGGCGAGCATTGAGCCGGGGAGCGCGGCGTGGAAGGCCGCCGCCGAGGCGCGGGCGAGAAACCAGTTCGTGACGAAGGTGTTCAGCGAAAAGGCGAGCTGGGCGCAGGTGAGCGGCAGGGCGAGGAGCTGGAGGGGGACCAGGCCCGAGGCCACGCGACGGGCCGTGACGAGTAAGGGGTGGTTCACCGCTCCTTCTTCGGCTGCCTGAAGGCGAGGGCGGAGCCGTCCTTCTCGACGGTGGCCTTGATGCGGCCCGGAGCGAACGTCTCGCGCAGCAGGAGGTCGGCAAGGGGGTCCTCCACCCAGTGCTGCACGGCGCGGCGGAGCGGGCGGGCGCCCATCGCGTCGTCCGCGCCCTTGGTGCAGAGGAAGTCCACGGCCTTCTTGTCGAGTTCGAGCGTCATGTCGCGCTCGGAGAGGCGGGCGCGGAGCTTGGCGAGTTCGAGGTCGAGGATGCGGGCGACGTCGTCGCGGTCGAGCTTCCTGAAGACGACCGTCTCGTCGAAGCGGTTGAGGAGTTCGGGGCGGAAGGTGCGCTTCGCCTCGTCGAGGAGCTTGTCGCGCAGGGCCTCGTAGGAGGAGTTGGCCGTCTCCTGGGAGAAGCCGAAGGACTTGCCTTCGCGGGCGAAGTCGAAGCCGAGGTTCGCGGTGGCGATCACGATCGTGTTGCGGAAGTCGACCTGGCGGCCCTGTCCGTCGGTGAGGCGGCCGTCGTCCAGCAGCTGGAGCATCATGTTCATGACGTCCGATGAGGCCTTCTCGAACTCGTCGAAGAGGACGACGGAGTAGGGGCGGCGCCGGACGCGCTCGGTGAGCTGGCCGCCCTCGTCGTAGCCGACGTAGCCGGGGGGCGCGCCGACGAGGCGCGAGCTCGTGAAGGCGGAGGAGAACTCCGTCATGTCGAGGGCGATGAGCGCCTTCGGGTCGCCGTAGACCTTCTCCGCGAGCATCTTCGCGAGGAGGGTCTTGCCGACGCCGGTGGGGCCGAGGAAGAGGAACGAGCCGATGGGGCGCTTCGGGTCGCCGAGGTTCGCGCGGGAACGGCGCAGGGCGCGGGCGATGGACTCGATGGCGGCGGCCTGGCCGACGACGGAGGCGTTCAGCTCCTTCTCGATGTTGAGGAGCTTGCCGGCGGTGGATTCGGTCATGCGTTCGACGGGGACGCCGGAGATCGAGGCGACGGTGGCGGCGATGTCGTCCGCCGTCACGTCCACCGTCTTCTCGGCGTGTTCGGCGCGCCAGGCCTTGATCTTCTCCTCCAGGGCGGCGCGGGCCGCGAGCTCGGCGTCGCGCCAGCGGGCGGCCTCCTCGAAGGCGCTCGCCTGCACGGCGGCGTCCTTCTTGGCGTGGCAGTCGGCGATGGCCGCCTCGTCCGCCTTGAAGTCCGGCGGGCGCACCGCCGTCCTGAGGCGCACGCGCGAACCGGTCTCGTCGAGGGCGTCGATGGCCTTGTCCGGGAGGAGGCGCGCGGGCAGGTAGCGGTTCGTCAACGTGACGGCGGCGCGCAGGGCCTCGGGGGAGAACTTGACGTTGTGGTGTTCCTCGTAGCGCGGCGCGATGCCGGCGAGGATGGCGACGGTGTCGTCGACGGAGGGCTCGTTGACGAGGATGGACTGGAACCGGCGTTCGAGCGCGGCGTCCTTCTCGATGGACTTGTGGTACTCCTTGAGCGTCGTCGCGCCCACGACCTGGAGTTCACCGCGCGCGAGGGCGGGTTTCAGGATGTTGGCGGCGTCCATCGCGCCCTCGGCGCCGCCGGCGCCGACGAGGGTGTGGATCTCGTCGAGGAAGAGGATGACGTTCCTGACGCGCTTCGTCTCCTCGATGAGCTGCTTGAGGCGTTCCTCGAACTGGCCGCGGTACTGCGTGCCGGCGACGACGCGGGCCATGTCGAGGGAGATGACGCGGCGGTCGCGCATGCGCTCGGGGACGTCGCCGACGGCGATGGCCTGGGCGAGGCCCTCGACGACGGCGGTCTTGCCGACGCCGGCCTCGCCGATGAGGACGGCGTTGTTCTTCGTGCGGCGGCAGAGGACCTGGACGATGCGCTGGAGTTCGGTTCTGCGTCCGATGACGGGATCAAGCTCGCCCTTGCGCGCGAGGGCGGTGAGGTCGCGCCCGAACGTGTCGAGGGCGGGCGTCTTGTTCTTGCCCTTCTTGCCCTTCGAACCCGCCGCGAGGGGATTCTCGGGCACGTCGTCGCCCGGCGCGGACTCGCCGTCCTCGTCGTCCGACGGGGCGGCCTCCTCGTCGGCGTTCGGCGCGCCGGACCCGGCGGCGATGAACTTCTCGGGCGTGAGGTCGTGCCCGTAGAGGATCTGCGCGCCGACGGACTCGCCCTCGCGCAGCATGGCGAGCACCATGTGTTCGGTACCGACAAGTTCGCTGGAAAGGTGCGTGGCCTCGATCTTGGCGAGTTCCAGGATCTTCTTCGTCCGCGCGGTGAAGGGGATGTCGCCCACGACGCGCACGGCCTCGCCCCGGCCGATCATGGTTTCGAGCTGGAGGCGGAGCTGGTCGGGGTCGAGGTCGAGCCGTTCGAAGCGGCGGCAGGCCTCGCAGGTGGGGATGGCGAGGATCGAGCAGAGGATGTGTTCGGTCCCGACGTAGGAGTGGTTGAACTGGCGGGCTGCGGCAACGGCGCCCTCCAGGGCGCGTTCGGCATTGGGCGTGTATTCGATGCTCATGTTAAATTAAGTCGCTTCGCTTTAAGTGGGTTAAGTCGCTTCGCTTTAAGTAGTTAAGTTGTTAAGTGATTCAGTCGCTTCGCTTTAAGTGGTTAAGTAGTTAAGTTGCTTCGCGCTAAGTCGTGCGTCAAACCATGAGGCTTATAGATGCGGCAATAAATCAGGTTGATTCTCCCCAGTGTGAAAACAAACTCCGATTCGTGCGGCTCTCGCTACCGCTCCGCAGAATGTTTCTGCCAAAGGCTGCAACATTCGCACTTCACGATCCTAAACGTGATTGTTTTGCGACTGGCTTCTGCGAAGCCAGATATAGTCTGCGGAGCGGTAGCGAGAGCATCAATCATCGGAGTTTATCAACCTTTTTTATTGCCGGAACAATAACTTAACTACTTAACTATTCAATTCCGGTGTCAGTTCAGCCATTTTTCTGCCAACGAATTGAAATGGACGGTGGCGAAGCGGGCGTTGATGCGGTCGGCGAGGCGGGCATCGCGGGCGTCGCGCACGCGGTCGTCTTCGGCGGAACGGGGCGGGGGAAGTTCGGGCGTGTCGATCTGCTCGCGCATGAGCTTGAGCGTTTCGGCGCGCGTGATGCCGTCGAGGAAGCCCATCGTGACGGCGAGACGGATGGGCGAAAGCAGGTCGAGCAGTTCGCCGGGGGCGATGAGGCGGGCACTGCGGAGGATGGCGAGGGCGCGGGAGAGGGCGTCCGCGAGGATGCGCGGGGTGTCCTCGACGAGGGACTTGCGGGCGTTGTACTCCTGCCGGGCGAGGTCGTCGAAGAGGCGGCGGGCGCGGGCGAGCAGGTCGCGTTCGGTGATGCCGAGCGTGGCGGCGTTGCGCACGTGGAAGATGTGCGCCGCCTGGCGGATGCCGTCCTCCAGGATGCTGGAGGACTGGAAGCGGACGGCCTCCAGCGCGTTGAGGACGGGGGAGAGGTCGCCGATGAGGTGAAGGGCCTCCAGGTGGAACTCGCCGTCCACGCAGAGGGCCGTGCCGCAGTGCAGGGGCTGGGGGGAGAGGTAGCCGAAGTCCGTATCCCAGGCAAAGGCGTGCTGCGCGGCGAGCTGCGCCTCGTCGGCGGCGAGGCGGGCGTAGGCGTCGGGGAGATCCTTGGTGGTGGACCAGTCCACGGACAGCGTCCAGGCGTCGTCTTCGCCGAAGGGCTTCCCGGCGGGATTGCGCCACAGGAGAAGCGTGCCGCCGGAGAGGATGTCGGAGAGGCGGAAGCTGGGGGCTTCGCCGGATTTGCGCCGCGCGCTCACGTGGTGGCCTCCTTTCCGTGGTCGAGGGCGTCGAGCTGCCGCTTGAGGTCGGCGGCCCGGTGGAAGTCCTCGCGGGCGATGGCGGCCTTGAGGTCGCGTTCGAGGACGGCGCGCACGGCCCTGGCGTCCGGCAGACGGTCGATGGCCGGGGCCGCGCCGATGTGGGCGCGGCCGAACTCGGCGGACAGGAACTCCGTCCGGATCTGCCGCGCGAAGGTACGCCAGCAGGCGGGGCAGCCGAGCCGCCCGTCCTCCTTGAGCTTGTCCCACTTCGCATGGCAGACGGGGCAGACGCGCCGTTCATTCTCCTCGGCCTCGGCAACGCCCTTCATGAAGCCGAGCGTGGCTTTCACCAGCTCCTCCACGAAGGGCGGGGGCTCCTCGCCGGACGTCTTGACGACGGTGGGCCTGGAGGGGTCGGCGGGCGTCTTCTTCTTCCGTCCGCCGTTCCGGATATTGGCCGCGCACGCCGCGCAGACGTAGAGTTCCTTTTCCGCGCCGTCCTTCTTGACGGTGACGGCGGTGGTGGCGTCGGCCTGATGGCAGAGTTCGCACTTCATGTCAATCGATGTAGAGCGGGGGGATCTTCTGCCCCGTGGAACGGAGCTTGACGGGGGTGGGCTTCGCCGGTTTCGAAGAGGACGCGGCGGGCTTCGCCGGAGCGGCCTGTTTCGGCGCGGCGTCCTTCTGCGCCGGGGCCGGGGGCTCGAACGTGCAGACGCCGCCCTCGCAGGACGGATCGGACGCGGCGGGTGTCGTCATCTGGTAGAGCTTGACGCAGCCGAAGACGAGCAGGGCCAGCACCGCGAGCGCGCCCACGGCGAGCAGGGCCTTGCGCCAGGCGCTGCGTGGAATGCCGCGCATCGACTGCACGACGCCGTGCGAGACGGTCGAGAGGCCGCTGCGGAAGCGGTCCGCCGCGCTCGGGCGGGCGTCCTCGTAGTCGGGCGGCAGGAAGGGGGATTCCTCGTCGACGGGGGGCGGGGTCCGCGCAGGGGGCGGCGCGGGCGGAACGGGGGCCGGCGCGGGCTGTTCGAAGAGGTCGAGCCCACGGACGACGGGCGGCGGCTCCACGGCGGGCGCGGGTTCGGCCTCCGGCGGCGGCGCGACGGGAAGGGGCGCGGGCGTCGGCTCCGGCGACGGCGCGACGGGAAGGGGCGCGGGCGTCGGCTCCGGCGACGGCACGACGGGCGGAACGGGTACGACGCGGGGCGGCGGCTCGGGGATGGGGACGGGGGGAACGGAAGACGGCGGTTCCGGGGGCGGAGGCGGCGCGGGCTGGGGCGCGGGGGCGGCCGCCACGGGGACGTCGCGCACATGGACGGTGGGGGCGCGGCGGCCCTCGGCGATGTCCATGAACTCGCGGATGAGGGGCTGGGG
>CAKULR010000124.1 GCA_934667295.1 uncultured Kiritimatiellota bacterium | reverse complement strand
CGCCGTGCCCGCAAGGTCCCGCACGGTCCCCCGCATCCGGCCCACGCGCCGCGCCGCCGCGAGCGGGAAGACCGCCTTCGGGAAACGGGGCGCCCGGACGCGGGAGGCCGTCTGCCCGTCCACGGTGAGCCACGCATTCGTGCCGTCCCATCCGGCGGCGACGTCATGCCACGCGCCGGGCCGGGGCTTCACGGGCACGGAAACGCGCGGCTCGGGGCGTCCGTCCACGTTCACGAAGAAGCTGAACTGCGCGCCCTCCTTCGGACCGTCCACGCGCAGGATGTACGAACCCAGCGCGTGCGCGTCCCCGCGCGTGAGCACCGCCTGTTCCCCCGCCTCCGCCGGATCCGCGTCGAAACGCACCCGCGCGGAGATCCGGAGCCCCGGCCGCAGGTCGTCCCGTGGATCGTCCACGCCCCAGACGACGTTCGTCTGCGCGTTCAGGTGGATGTCGGCCGCCTCGGCGGACGTCCCCCAGCCCGCCAGCGCGCAGAACCCCGCCACGAGGCAGGTGCGGACGGAACGGAGGACGCAGTAGCCGCGGCGCTTGATGACCTCGGCGGTCTTGAAGTAGGTCTCCTGGAGGGGGAGCAGACCCGTGGCCGTCTTCACGACCGAGAGGCACACGCCGCCCGAACGGAGCGCGCGGTAGGCGGTCTCCAGGAAGACCTCGGCGATGCGGTAGTCGCTGTAGTAGGGCGGATTCCCCACAAAGAGGTCGAATTCGCCCACCCGTCCCCGGGGCAGCCCGTCGTCCGCCAGGATCAGCTCCGCCGGGATGCCCGCCCGCGCCGCGTTGAGGCGCGCCGCCTCGATGGCCCGCGCGTGGGAGTCGATGAGGGTGAGGGCAGTCCGGGGGAGGTGGGCGCGGCGGGCGGCGTCGGCGACGAGGAGGCCCACGAGTCCGCAGCCGCAGCCCATGTCGAGCAGGTTGAGGCGGGAGGCGCCCTGGGCGGCCTGGGCCTCGACCTCGCGGGCGGCGACCTCGGCGAGGGCGAGGCCCCCGTCGTCCGCGCGCCGGTGGCAGAAGCAGCCGGGCAGCGAGGTGAACGTCATCTTGCCGCCGCCGGGCACGCTCGCCTCCCAGTCGGACGCGAAGGAACGTATCTTCTTGAGGTTGCCCCGCCGCACGGCGCGGAAGAGGATGGCGTGCTTCGCCCGGCGCGCGACGTGGACGACCGGCCAGACGAGCCGCATCGTCTTCAGGGCGTCGTCGGGGTCGCCCTCGAAGGCCGCGAGCAGGCTCCCACCCTCCGCGAGGGAGAGGTAGATATCCTGAAGCTGGTCCAGCACGAGTTCGGCCGGCATCGAGCGCGGCGTCGTCATGAAGAGCGCGGACGCATAGTCCTCCCCGACCTGCGGCGTGCAGAGGACGTGTTCGGAGTCGAGGCCGCAGCCGGCCAGGTGGTCGCGGATCGCGCGCGCGTGGTGGGCGTCGAAGGCGTGCGCGCAGACGGTCGCCTCCGGCCAGGCGCGCATCGCCTCCGCCACGACCACGCCGCTGCGGTTGCCGGCGACAAGCACGCGCCCCGTCTGCGGCGGCGCGGCCAGTACCTCCTCCAGCAGCAGGGCCTCCGCGTAGGTGAGCCGCTTCCCGTCCGCCGCCGCCCGGTCGTCCGTCTTCCGCCTCTTCCCGTCCCGCGCGGCCCGGGACTTCCTTGAATCGTTCTTCATGCCCACAAGTATACCACATTCTTCCCGGAGGCACGTACACAGCCACGGACTTGGCCACCCGTCACCGTAGATGTAGTGAGGTCTTCGACCATCAAGTCCGTACGTAGCGTCAGTTTCATGGGCTTAGTTCCTTTTGATTGCCGTTGCTTTCGCCCAACAAAGCGATTTCATTCCCTCTTTGTCATTAGCCGCAAAGAACGCAGAGTGCGCAAAGGCTTCCAAGCCCCGCCCTCCAGGCTTTGCGGCCAAGATCCAGGCCAGGAACTCGCGGAAGAGCGAGAACGGCGGATTCGTCACGATGATGTCCGCCTCGTCTCGCAGGGCCTTCACCTCGTCGGAACGGAAATCGCCGTCGCCGTCCAGGTAGTCCCACTTCAGGTCGGCGATGTCGATGCGCCCGCTCCGATTCGTGTCCTCGTCGAGGACGAAGATCTTGCCGCGTTTGCGTTCCTTCTTCCGGTCGAACTTCGGCGAGGCGCGGATTGCCTCGGCAGTCAGGCGCTCGAAGCCCGGCAGATAGGAAGCCTCGATTTTCTTCGCGTCAAAGGCATAGCTCGTCGAGATGAGCTTCTTCAGTCCGATGCGCTCGAAGTTCTCGGCGAAGTACCGCGTGAAGTTGCTCCACTCCGGGTCGTCGCACGGGAGCAGCACGGTCTTGCCGCGAAAGGCGTCCACGTCATAGTCGAGATACGCCTCCATCTCCCGCGTAATGTCGGTGTACTGCGTGTAGAACTCGTCCTTCTTCGCCTTCTTCGCGGCGCTCATGTTCCGCCCGTCGTTCCCCAAGTTAATCTGCGACAATCGTCCGAGGCCTTGCCGGTGCTGACATAATTATGCTATAATTCATGCATTTGGAGGTTCTGATGCAAACGCTTAACATTCGACCGGTCACAGACTTGCGCAGCAAGTTCAATGAGATTGAATCCGACATCAAGGCGGGGCCTGTGTTCTTCACCAAGAACGGCTACGGGGCTTCGGTAATGCTGTCCATAGAGGCCTATCAGGCGCTGGTTGATCCAATGGAGGCGATTCTTTCGGAGACGGATCGTTTGGCGGCGAACGATGCGCGGCGGTTTTCAGCGGACGAGGTGTATCGGCGGCTGAAGGAGCATACTCATGCTGGAAAGAAAGTACGCGCTTGAGTTCCTGCCTCAATTCGAGGAAGACATGCGAGAGGCGATAGACTACATTCGCCTCACGTTGCGGAATCCGCTGGCGGCGGACAAGTTGATTGACGCTGCCTTTGACGCCATTTACGATCGGTTGCATGCGCCAGAGTCGTTCGAGCCGTATCCGTCGAAGCTTGATCGGGAGCATCCGTACTATCGCATACAGGTCGGGAACTTCCTTGTGCTGTATGTCGTAATCGGGCGCACGATGGAAGTCCGGCGTTTCATCTATGCACACCGAAACTGGCAGGCCTGGCCGTTGTGAACGAGACCCAATCTGTCGGATACCTCTGGCCGATGGCCCACCCCCCCCCCACCCACCCACCAACCAACACGCAACACACATGCACGGGGTGTCTCCTGTACGACAACGCCCCACAGGGGGTAGGAACACACATGTGAGGTTAGATTCGCCTGACAGTCTGAAGAAAGGTCCCATGAGAAATTCGACATTCATGCGTGGAACAACGGTCCTGCTAGTTTTTACGCTTGTCACGGGGCTTTTGTTTGGAGCTGATTGTGGCACGGCAACAAGCCGATTGCTTTCGGTACGACAACCAGAGCGCCGACAGGCTCTTGATGAATTGTCGTCGCATTATCGAACACGTGCTGCCGAACTTGTGAAGGTACTGGCAGAGGCTGCGTCTACATCCCGTGCGGACAACCATTATCTTTCGCCGCTTCATGCCGCGATATTGGCCGTTGGTGCGTGCCGCGTGGACAATGCCGATGCGCTCCTTCTTTCGCTTGTCGATTACGAAATCGATCCCCGTTCCATGCCGTTGGGGATGACGGTGTCCGGTAATTTCTTCTATCCCGCAGTCGGTGCCTTGGTTCGCTTGCGCGTTGATGTCGAGAAGGTGGTACAGGCGATTGAATCTGCAGAGAGCGAGAAATCGTGTCGATTGTTGGCGTGGGTCCTTTTCAAGCGAGTCGGAGATGTCGAACGGGCCAGAAAGATTCTATTTGACGCAAGCCGGAAATCGTATGGGGTGACGGAACGGCAGAATCTGCGTCGTGCATCAAACTGGATTGACACCCCTGGTGAACTCTTGCCCCCACGGAAACTCTTGCCCCCACGGAAAAGACGAGAACATTGACTCTACGTGCGCCCCGGGGGGATGGCCTAGTTCCTGGGCATCTAAAAACACCCCCTTGCACCGCCCGCGCGTTTCGTCTATAATACACGCTATGTTTTCCAAGTTCAAAGGACTTTTCTCAACCGACGTGGGCATCGACCTCGGAACGGCCAACTGCCTCGTGTACGTGAAGGACCGGGGCATCGTGCTCCGGGAGCCGAGCGTCGTCGCCATTGAGGAGGGCTCGAAGCGCGTGCTCGCCGTGGGCGACGAGGCCAAGCGGATGCTGGGGCGCACGCCGGGAAACATCATGGCCATCCGTCCAATGAAGTCCGGCGTGATTGCGGACTTCGACATCACGGAGGCGATGATCAGCTATTTCATCAACAAGGTCTGTCCCAAGCGGTTCTGGAGCAAGTACGTGAAGCCGCGCGTCGTGATCGCCGTGCCCGGCGACATCACGGAGGTGGAGAAGCGCGCCGTCGAGGATGCGGCGCACGCGGCGGGCGTGGGAGAGGTCTATCTGGTCGAGGAGCCGATGGCGGCGGCGATCGGGGTGGGGCTGCCGGTCTCGGAACCGGCCGGCTCGATGATTGTTGACATTGGCGGCGGCACGTGCGAGGTGGCGATCATCTCGCTCGCCGGCATCGTGCATTCGCGCAGCGTGCGTTCGGCGGGCGACGCCATGGACGCCTGCATCGTGAGCCACATGAGGCGCGTCTACAATCTGCTGATTGGCGAGCGCACCGCCGAATCGATTAAATTGACAATCGGGTCCGCATACCCCACGGGTCAGGAAAAGACCATGGAGGTGCGCGGGCGCGACATCGTGGCGGGACTGCCGAAGACGATGACCATCTCTTCGGAGGAGATCCGAGACTCGCTCACCGAACCCGTTTCCAACATCGTCGAGGCCGTTCGCACCACCCTGGGGAACTGCGAACCGGAACTGGCGGCCGACCTGGTCGACCGCGGCATCGTGCTTTCCGGCGGCAGTTCGCTGCTGCGCGGGCTCGACAGGCTGATCGCCCAGGAGACGGGCTTGCCCGTGACATTGGCGGATGACCCCCTGTCGGCCGTGGCCGAGGGGACGGGCGTGGTGATGAGCGAGCTGGACTTCCTCGCGAAGAACAAGAGGTCGTAGCGCTTCGACGGTCCTTCCCTTCGGAGAAGGATTTTGACAGGACGAACAGGAATCATCGCCGCCTGCCTCGCGCTGGCCGTACTCGGCTTCTGGCTCGTGTGCGGACGGAGCGCGGTCAAGGAGGCCGTCTACCCCGTCGAGAACGGGCGCCTCTGGCTGGGCCGTGCCGTCGGCACGCGCCTGGGCGGTCTCTTCCTGGGCGCCCGCACGGCCGCCGAGAACCGCCGCCTGAAGGACGAAAACGACGCCCTGCGGATGGTGCGCGGCGAAGCCGCCGCCCTCGCCGCCGAGAACGCCCGTCTGCGCGCGCTCCTGGGCCTGGACGCCGCGCGGACGCCCCGTCCGACGAACCGCTGGCTCTGTGCCCCCGTCCTGAGCCGGGGCGGCGCCGCCGGCGTGCGGGGCCTCATCCGCGTGGGGCGCGGCAGCGCGGA
>CAKULR010000123.1 GCA_934667295.1 uncultured Kiritimatiellota bacterium | reverse complement strand
CGCGCAAGCCAACCTCACAACCCCTCTCAGTGTCCCCGTACCTCCGCGCGCTCCGTGTTAACCGGCCGGAGGCCAGTCGTACGCCGACGCCGACAGTCGTACACCACTGTTCAACCTCCATCCAAGTATGGTATACTACCGAACGAAAGGAGGCACTAGGCCATGGCGAAATACATGAAAAGGGCGTTTTCGGCGTTGTTGGGGTTCATCACATACCCTCGTAGCGTGTTTGACCTGAGTCCGTCCGACCCCAACCATTTCTCCAATCGTTCCCCGTCCGCCGCGCTGCACGAGGACTGGCACCGACTCAGCGATGATCTGCGCAGGGCCTCCGCGAAGGTGTACGGCAATGGCTGAGAGCAAGCTTTCCGTCCGTTCGATGCACGTGACGACCTGGGACGGTCCCGTGCCGCCTCCAGCCGCCGCCGAGGCATACGAACGGATTCACCCCGGTGCGTTCGACCGTCTTCTGACGCTTGCGGAATCAGAGGCGAAGACACGGCGCGAGCAGGAAGCGGTGGATCATGCGGAGTACCACCGCAGCGTCTCAAGAGGACAAGCCTATGCGTTCGTCCTCACGCTCGTCGCATTCATCTGCGGCACGATTTGCGCGTTCCTCGGCCAGACGACCGCCGCCGTCGCGTTTGTCGGTGCGACCGTCGTCAACCTTGCCGCCGTCTTCATCGGTCGCAGTTCTTCGTCCAAAAATTCGTCGGAACGGAAATAGCACAATCCAGCGCACGGTCATCCGTGCGTTATCTTACCTGGTTGGGTAGCCCCCTTCCCCTGTTTCTTATTCCACCTGTCAAACGCCCAGTTGTTGCCGCAGCTGGAGTTTGATTGCTTGCACAGAAACGCAGAGTTTTATGGGGGCTATTCGTTTAGCTTTGCCATCCTTCTGAAACGGCGCGCGAAGTACCCGCGCCGCCCTCGTGGTACGTGGCGTCCGAACACGGGAGGGTCGCAACTTGTTGCGACCGATTGAACAACAAGCCATCCCCAACATGAGGAGTGCCCCAGCCTCCGGCCGGTTAACACGGAGTACGCGGAGGCACGAAGACACGGAGGATTTTTAGAGTTGGCTTACGCGCACCTCAATCACTTCATGTCTGATCTAGGGGCAAAAGAGGCCGAACCGCGCGAAACACATTCTTTCCCCGGCCTCTTCTGTGTCGCCCGAAGGGCGTTTCTGTGTGTTCTGTGGTAAAAAAATCCCCCTCCCAAATGAGCACCACGTGGATGAAACAGCGCACAAGCCGACCTCAACACTCTCCGTGTCCCCGTACCTCCGCGCACTCCGTGTTAACCGGCCGGAGGCCAGTCGCACGCCACGCGCCGAGGGCGGCGCGGGTACTTCGCGTGCCGGACCATCTACCTACAGACACCCCCGTACTTCAAACATCTGTGATGGAAACGTGGTCGAATCGTGCGAAGTACATCTTTCCCCGGCCTCTTCCGTGTCGCCCGAAAGGCGTTTCCGTGTGTTCTGTGGTAAAAAATCCCCCTCCCAAGTGAGCACCACGTGGATGAAACAGCGCACAAGCCAACCTCAAAACCACTCTCCGTGCCCCCGTGCCTCCGTCCACTCCGTGTTAACCGACCGGAGGCCAACCGTACGCCACGCGCCGAGGGCGGCGCGGGTACATCGCGCGCCATCCCACCATCTACACCGTTCCGAAGTTTGAAAGATATCGTTCCGAAACGAAATCCCACAATCTTTCTACCTCTTACCTTTTGATGAGATTTCTATGCGTAAGAAATATTTTCTCGTAGCACGAATTACATAATTGGCAAATACTTCACAAATTCAAACAATATGAAGCAAACCATGGACAATAACACGTCCAATCTTTCGATTAAACACGAGAGATTCAATGCGGGATTTCGCTTCGGAACGTTCCGACACGAAGTCCCGAGTGTCCTAGGATTATGGTGCGGAAACGCGGCCGAATCGTGCGAAGCACATCTTTCCCCGGCCTCTTCCGTGTCGCCCGAAGGGCGTTTCTGTGTGTTCTGTGGTAAAAAAATCCCTTCCCTGTACCCTTTCCTGTGGATAAAACGTGAGTGAAACCATGCGCAAGCCAACCTCAAAACCACTCTCCGAGTCTCCGTGCCTCCGCGCGCTCCGTGTTAATCGGCCGGAGGCTGGGGCACTCCCCATGTTGGAGATGGGCCTGTTGTTCAGTCGGTCGCAACAAGTTGCGACCCTCCCGTGTTCGGACGCCACGCGCCGAGGGCGGCGCGGGTACTTCGCGTGCCGGACCGCCTATAGAATCTAGTAGGTCGAGAGTATGTGACGGAAACGTGGCCGGATCGTGCGAAGCACATCTTTCCCCGGCCTCTTCCGTGTCGCCCGAAAGGCGTTTCTGTGTGTTCTGTGGTAAAAATCTCCTCCCAAGTGGACACTGCGTGGGTGAAACAGCGCGTAAGCCAACCTCAAAACCACTCTCCGTGCCCCCGTGCCTCCGCGCGCTCCGTGTTAACCGGCCGGAGGCCTGGACACTCCTCATGTTGGGGGATGGACCTGTTGTTCAGTCGGTCGCAACAAGTTGCGACCCTCCCGTGTTCGGACGCCACGCGCCGAGGGCGGCGCGGGTACATCGCGCGCCGGGCCGAATGGTGCCGTGCTTACTGTGACATCCAGGCGAGAAATGCCTTGGAATATACGAAGACTTTCGGTCGCGCGGGAGCGCGACCCTCCCGCCCTCGAATCAAGAGGGGGCCTTTCAAGGCGTGTTTTGGGGGACGGGCTACGTGCGGGACGGACTATGTTTGGGGACGGGTTACGTTTTGTGGGACGGGTTACGTTTGGGGGACGGGCTATGCCGTCACGAGCAGGTCGTTGCGGTAGAGGGCGCGGACGGCGTCGCAGTCCTGCGTGTGGCCGGCCCGGTAGGAGACGACCGTGCCGACGAAGCGGTCGGGGCCCGTCAGCGTGAGGGCCGCGAGCAGGTCGAGCGTGGCGCGATGCCACACCGGCTCCAGGAACTTGTCCGTCCCCGCGAGCGGGAAGCGCGGTTCGTTGTACCACTTCCGGTGCCCGTGGATGAGGATGTTGTTCATGTCGTAGCCGAGATGGCGCCAATCAGCGCGCATCCAGCCGAAGAGCTTCACGATCTGGAACTGGCGGTGCGTCGCGTTCGTACGGGCGTAGGAACCGTACCGGAACGTCTCGGGCGTCACGTCGAAGACGATGCGCTGGTCGCCGATGACCGTGTTCCAGTTGATCGCCACGTCGAGGCGCAGACGCCGCGAACCGTCGTCCGGCAGGAAGAGAAGGAAGTCGCCGCGTGTGCCCCCGAAGGCCAGCGGCTCCTTCACGGTGACGTAGGATGCCGCCTCGTCCGTCTCGACGATGCCGGCCTTCTGGACCGCCTCCACCATCGGGAGGGAGGAGTCGTCGAAGAGCGGCGGATCGCCCGAGTTCGTCTTGAGCACCACGTTGTCGAGGCCGAGCCCGCCCTTGAGCGCGACGATATGCTCCACCATGCGCAGGTAGTTGTGGGCGGAACCGCTGCGCAGCACGAGGCGCCCGGCGGACTCCCAGAGGTTCGCGATGTCGACGGCGGTGTCAAGCTGCTCCGGCAGGTCCGTGCGCCGGATCCACCATCCCGGCTTCGCCGACGGCGCGAAGGTGAGCGTGCGCCGTTCGCGTCCGCGATACGTCCCCTTCCCCGCCACGGACACCTCGGCGGCGAGCGTCGTGCGCCGGGCGGGCCACCCGCTCCGTTCGGCGAGACGCACCTCGTCCACGGGCTGGGCATGGAAACGCGCGAGCGCCGCGTCGAGCGAGGCCTGTGAGCCCCGCACGAGGCGGCACCGGGGATAGTCGAACGACGGAGAGTCTACGGACATCGGACTATTTCCACTTCTTGGGGTCGTCGGGGTTCTCGATAATCTTGTTCACGAGCGGCGAGACGGTCGGCTCGATGCCGGCCGAACGGAAGCTGTCGACGACCTGCGAGAGCCACACGCCGAACCCGCCCTCCTTGTCGTAGTCCGCAAGGCGGAAGAGCTCCTTCTGTCCCGTCGCGTCCACGCAGATCACGGCCGGATAGCACTTCATGTCCGTGAACTTCGGCTCGTCCTTGTTCTGCTGCTTCGCCTGCGCGACGGCCTTCTCCGAGACGGCGAAGTTCTCCAGGAACTTGAGTTCGGGCTCCTTCATGCCGCGCGTGTCGATCTTCTTCGCGTCCTTGCCGTCCGGCTTGATCTTCACGAACGCGAGGACGCAGTTCGCCTTCGCGAAATCCTTGAGGAACTCCTTGCGGTTGAAGATCTTCTGCTTGAGGAACTGGACGTCCGGGCGGCCCTCGGGCAGGAGCGCCGCGACGAGGGGCTGCCCGCACTTCTCCGCCACGGCCTGCGCCTCGGCGAACTTGGTGTAGGAGGGCTTCTTCGCCTTGCGCGCCTTCAGCTGCTCCGGCGTGGGGCCCGCCGTCTCGGCGACCGCGGCGTCCTTCTTCTCCTCTGCGGCGGCTACCGGCAAGAGGGGCGAAGCCGCCAACACGGCGGCGAGCGCGAACACGAGGTTCAGTTTCATCGTCTTCATTCCTTTCCCGCGAGGCGGCGGGCGAGAACCGGAAGCCCCGGGTCGCGCGCGCCGGCCACAACCAATGCGCCGAACGCCGGCGCGTGCGTGCGGAGGTGGGCCTCCGCGCCTTCAAGACCTTCAACGAACCGCACGGGCGAAGCGTTCAACCGCGCCACGAGCGCATCCGAATTGAGCGAACGGTCCGTCGTGCCCCCGGCGTCGTAGACGGGCAGCACGAGCAGTTCGTCGCACGGACGGAGCGTCGCGCGGAACATCGCCGCCAGCGCCTCCAGCATCTTCCGGAGCGGCGCGTAGCCGTGCGGACGCCACACCACGGCCACCCCCTTCGGGTAGGCCGCCTGCAGCGTCGTGAGCATCGCGTGCAGCTTCTCCGGGTTGTGCGCGTAGTCATCGTAGACGACCGCCCCGCCGCAGGTCCCCACCCGCTGCAGACGGCGCTCGACCCCGGGGAACGTGCGGACCGCGGCGGAGAGGCGCGCCGAATCCGCCCCCAGCGCCGCCGCCATGCGCAGCGCGCACTCGGCGTTCACGGCGTTGTGTTCGCCGGGAAGCGGAATCGTGCGGGCGACGGCGGAAGGGACGATCGGCGTGCGGCGGCCATCGACCACGGGACCCGGCACCCCGCGCACGAAGGCGTCGAAGACCGCGTCCATCTCCGCCTTCGAATAGTGGTCGGCGGAGGCGTTCGTCACGATGGCGGCGTAGGGCTTGAACGCGACGAGCGACTTGTCGCTCTCGTCCACCTCGGCGACGGCGTATGCGCCCGTCCCCTTCCGCGTGGTCGACAACAACATCGGCCTCGACGTCGATATCTCCGTGCGCTGCAACGGTGAGTACTCCTATCGCATCACCAACCCGCTGCTGTTCTACACCAACGTCTGCGGCAACGTGACCGAAGACTACACGCGCGACAAGATTGACAGCCAGCTCAAGTCCGAGCTGCTCACGGCGCTTCAGCCGG
>CAKULR010000122.1 GCA_934667295.1 uncultured Kiritimatiellota bacterium | reverse complement strand
CGGACAGATTTCCGAGCGGTCCCGCACGGACGGCGCCCGGGGCGCCATGAAGCTCGACGATTTCGCCGCCAAGCTCTCCGCTGAGCTGGAGGCGTGAACGAACAACGCAACACAACCCAAAACCGAGAGGTGACTTATCGCTAACTTCACTCGTGTCAACTTCAAGATCCGCGTGCCGTCGGTGCGCGTTCTTGACCAGAACGGCGCCATGCTGGGCATCATGCCCACCAACCAGGCGCAGCGCCTGGCCGACGGCCAGGGACTTGATCTCGTGGAGATCACGCCGAATGCCGTGCCGCCCGTGTGCAAGATCATGGACTACGGCAAGTTCCGCTACGAGGAGTCCATCCGCGCGAAGAAGGCCCGCAAGGCCCAGAAGTCGACGCAGGTGAAGGAGATCAAGTTCCATCCCGGCACGGACGTCGGCGACCTGCAGCACAAGCTCAAGCAGATCCGCCAGTTCCTCGGCGAGGGCAACAAGGTGCGCCTGTCGCTCCAGTTCCGCGGCCGCGAGAACGCGCACCGCGACATCGGCGAGGACAAGATCGCCGAGGTGCTGGAGATGCTGAAGGACGAGTGCTTCGTCGAGCAGGCGCCGAAGACGGACGGCCGCGTCCCCTTCTGCCTCCTCGGGCCGCCGCGCGCGAAGAAGGGCGGCGGACGCCCGCAGATCGCGGTCGGCTCGGCGGGCACGCCGCCCGTCGGCGGCATCCAGATCTCCATCGGCGGCGCGCCGCGTCCGCCGCAGGCGTAGCCGGTTCCGCCCGTCGGGCCCGCGCCCGAACCCAGCCCGTGCAGGAAACCGCGAGGACGGTTGATTGCACGGGCTGAAAGAATTTAGTAAACTATCGCGCCATGGAAATGAACGTCTACAACTCCCTCACCCGCCGCGTCGAGCCCCTGGTCCCGCTGGCGGAGAACACGGTCCGCCTCTACACGTGCGGACCGACCGTCTACAATTTCGCCCACATCGGCAACTTCCGCGCCTACACCTTCGAGGACATCCTCCGCCGCGTGATCCAGTTCAACGGCATGAAGGTGCGCCAGGTGATGAACCTCACGGACGTCGATGACAAGACGATCCGGGGCGCGAACGCGCAGGGTGTCGCGCTCACGGACTACACGAAGACCTACAAGGACGCCTTTTTCGCCGACCTCAAGAAGCTCAACGTGCAGCCGGCCGAGGTCTACCCCGCCGCGACGGACCACATCCCCGAGATGATCGCCCTCGTCCAGAAGCTCATGGAGAAGGGCGTCGCCTACCAGAGCGAGGACGGCAGCGTCTACTTCGCCGTCACGAAGTTCCCCGGCTACGGCAAGCTCGCGCACATCGACTTCGACAACCAGCGCACGGGCGCGCGCTGCGCGGCCGACGAGTACGACAAGGAGAACGTCGGCGACTTCGCGCTCTGGAAGGCGTGGGAGCCGTCGGACGGTCCCGTCGGCTGGGATTCGCCCTGGGGGCGCGGCCGCCCCGGCTGGCACATCGAGTGCTCGGCGATGTCGATGAAGTACCTCGGCGAGACGTTCGACCTCCACACGGGCGGCATCGACAACCTCTTCCCGCACCACGAGAACGAGATCGCCCAGGCCGAGGCCGCCACGGGCAAGCCGTTCGTGAAGACGTGGATGCACTGCGCCCACCTGCGCGTGAACGGCGAGAAGATGTCCAAGAGCCTCGGCAACTTCTTCACGCTGCGCGACCTCATCGGGAAGGGGTGGAGCGGACGCGAGATCCGCTACGTGCTCATCAACGCGCACTACCGCAGCGGACTCAACTTCGCCTTCTCCGCGCTGGAGGACGCCCGCAAGGCGCTCGCCCGCATCGATGCGTGCGTGGAGGCGGCCACGGACGGCGAGGCGCCGGAGTGGGCGCGGAAGCACCTGGAGGATTTCACCGCCGCCGTCAACGACGACCTGAACATCCCCAAGGCGTTCGCCGCGCTCTTCGCGCTCGTGCGCGACGCGAACGGCAAGGGCGCCGCCGGGACGCTCGGCGTCTTCAAGCGCATGGACGAGGTGCTGGGCGTCATCTTCTTCGGCAGGGCCGAGAAGGCCGCCGTGCCCGCCGAGATCCAGAAGCTGCTCGACGAACGCGCCGCCGCCCGCGCCGCGAAGAACTGGGCCGAGTCGGACCGTCTGCGCGACGCGATCGCCGCCGCCGGCTGGCTCGTGAAGGACTCGCGCGAAGGCCAGAGCGTCACGAAGAAGTAGGATGAGGCGAAAAGACGGAAAACCTCTTGCAAAGGCCCTGCGTGCCAAACCTCGATTCGAAGTCGGATACAGGTCAAGCAGACGGGCCTTTGAATGTTCGTACGGAGAGAGCGGACGGCCATATCGTGTCACTTCGTTCTTCTCCGGTTGCGGCGGTTTGGATTTGGGTTTCAGGGGGGGCTTTTCCGTTCTCGGGAGAAAGTACGAGCCGTTGCCGTTTGACGTTGTTGGCGCATACGATTCCCTACAGGACGCCGTTGATTGCTATAAGCTGAATCTGGACGAACGCATCCATCGTGCGGATCTGACGAAAATCGATGTAGGGGCGTTGCCGCCGACCGATGTCCTGATCGGTGGATTCCCATGCCAGGATTTTTCCTCCTCCGGCCCCAAGACGGGGTTCGATGGAAAACGGGGAAAACTCTATCTGGTTCTTCTGAACTACATGCGTATCCATCGACCACGCATTGTGATAGGTGAGAACGTGATCCACCTCGCGCGCATGCAGCAGGGGGAGGTTCTGAGGACGATTGTCAAAGACTTCGAGAGCGCCGGGTATCATTTTGACGTCTGGAACCTCTATGCTCCAGACTATGGTGTTCCCCAAAGCCGGAAGCGCCTGATATTTGTCGGCGTTCGCAACGACATTGAGGGGTTTCCAACCAAGCCGCGACCAACAAACTTCGGAAGGCCGGTAACGATTTCGCAGGCACTCGGGGATCTTGAGATGATAACCGATGAAACCGTGACGAACCAAAGCCAGTATTTCGTTGCGTCGAAAGCCTCGTCCGGTGGTGGACAGGGTGATACGGTGAATGAAGCGGACAAGGTGGCGTTTTGCATTCGGGCCAATTCTCGTGGGAGGATTCAGTTCCACTACAAACTTCCCCGCCGTTTGACCGTTCGGGAATGTGCGCGTGTCCAGACTTTCCCGGACGAGTTTGTGTTCCCGTATACGACGCAGAGGAATCTGACTTTGATAGGGAATGCCGTTCCTCCGGTTCTTGCCCATGCGGTCGCCAAGTCGGTGTCGAATTTCATGGCGGCAATCGATGGTGATGCCGCCAGGAAGGGGGCCGTGACGCAGAAACGGGAGTATTCTGCAATCGCTGCCAACGATGAAATGAGGGTCGCGTGATTTCGTGGTGTCGACCAGATTTAAGGGCGTCAATGTGAAGATCGTCTCTCTTTTCAGTGGTGCGGGAGGTCTTGATCTTGGCTTGATTCGGGCCGGGAACGAGGTCATCTGGGCCAATGACATTGATGTGAATGCGGTTGCGACCTACCGTAGGAACATTGGCGAGGCAATTGTCTGTGCGGACATCAAGGACATCAAGATGGCGGAGATCCCCGACGGCGCCGACGTCGTTGTCGGAGGATTTCCCTGTCAGGGCTTTTCGCAGGCCAATCTCCTGCGTCACGTCGATGATGACCGAAATGTCCTCTATAGGTTTTTCCGCAAGGTCATATCGGCGAAGAAACCGAAGTTCTTCATCGCGGAGAATGTCAAGGGTATTCTGTCACTTGGTGGAGGAACGGCCATCGCGAAGATTCTGGACGATTTTTCACGTGCGGGGTATGTCCTTGACGTCCATCTCGTCAATATGGCCGACTATGGTGTACCGCAGCATCGGCAGCGTGTCATCATCGTCGGCCAGCGCAGGGACATTGGACGGGACATGGTGTTTCATTTCCCCGTACCTGTCCGAGGCGTGAAAAACGGTCTGCCCCCCTGGCGGACGATTCGTGACGAACTTGAGCGTTTCCCCGATCCGGATACGCCAAATCAAGTTGTCAATCACGTTTATTCCGCCTACAAACTGGCGTATCGGAATTTTACGGGACACCGCCCGACGGATCCTGACAAACCATGTCCGACGATTTTGGCGCGTGGCAATGGCGGTGGCGGGGTTTGCGCGATTCCGCATTACAACGGGAAACGCCGTCTGACGATTCGTGAAAGTGCCGCGATTCAAACGTTCCCGGACGATTTTGAATTTGTCGGCGCGATGAATTCCTGTTACCGCCAAATCGGAAACGCCGTCCCCGTCCTGTTCGCTGAATTTCTGGGACGCGAATTGAAACGACTGGAAACGGAGATGGGGGCATGAGGGTCGTTTCGCTTTTCAGCGGCGCCGGAGGGCTTGACCTCGGTTTCAAGCAGGCGGGGCATGAGATTGTCTGGGCGAACGACCTCTATTCAGATGCCGTGGAGACCTATCGCGCCAATCTCGGCGATCATATCGTGTGTTCGGACATTTCGGTGGTTGAAAGTTCGCAGATTCCAGACTGCGACATTGTGATCGGCGGATTCCCGTGTCAGGGTTTTTCGGTGGCCAATACGAAGAGACATGAGTCGGATTCCCGCAACAAACTCTATCTGCAGCTCCTTCGTGTCATCCACGACAAGCAACCGCGCTTCTTCCTTGCCGAGAACGTAAAGGGGATCCTCCATTTCGCGGGCGGGAAAGCCTATAACCAGATTCTCGCCGATATGCGCGCGCTTGGCTACCGGGTCAAAAGCCAATTGTTCAACGTGGCCGACTACGGCGTGCCGCAGAAACGGGAACGTGTCATCTTCGTCGGTGTACGTGCCGATGTCGATTTTGAGTATGAGTTCCCCAAGCCAACACATGCGAAGGACGGCGCGCAGGGCCTGTTGCCGTGGGTCGGGGTCGGATCGGCATTTGCAGGGATTCCCGATCCAGATGCGCCAAACGATCTTCCAAACCACGTCTATTCGAAGTACAAGCTTAACTTCAACGGATATATCGGACATCGTCCGCTTGACCCGAATCAACCGGCCCCCACCGTGACGGCACGGGGCGATGACAAGGGGGGCGTGGTGATTCTGCCGCATCCCGGTAATCAGCGGCGTATGACGGGACGGGAACTGGCCACGGTTCAAAGTTTCCCCCTTGACTATGTCTTTTACGGGCCGCTTTCATCCGTCTACCGGCAGATCGGAAATGCCGTGCCACCGCGTTTTGCGAAAGCCCTTGCCCTACAGTTTCCGTCTTCCCGTGAGGAGCGTGTCCAATGAGTCTTCCTCTTGATTTCATCCCCCGGAAACCGTTCCCCTCGTTCAAGTGGAAATGGGCCAGTGTGCAATGTACGGAGGGGATTAACGACCCCGTCGTCTTGCTGGGGGTTTTGTTTCGGATGCGTAGGCTTGAACTCCAGAGGAGAGGGTTTAAGTACAGTTCTGAGGAATTTGCGGAGGAACTGCGATCGCTTTCGCGGGATCTTGAAGGGCGAGGTATCGGCGTCGACCTCGCGCGGCGGACCGGGAAACGGAATCTTATTCGGAATTCGGGACAGTACTGGAG
>CAKULR010000121.1 GCA_934667295.1 uncultured Kiritimatiellota bacterium | reverse complement strand
GCGCCGGGTCTGCCGTTCCCGCTACTATGTGCGTGACAACGCCCGTCGCCGTGCCCTCGCGGCGGAACGTCGTGCCGTCACGCGCCGTACGACGACGAATCCCTGCCCGACACCGGAGGCCCTGCGCGCTGCCTTCGCCGCGCGCGAGGCGTCACCGGAGGCGAAGATCCGGCTTGGAGGACTTCTCGAAGACCTCGAATGCTATGTGGATAACTGTCTCCGTATCGGTCCGGATGGTGAGATATTAGGCCGTAATGGAGGCATTAAGGCGTGGTTGCGCGAAAACACGCCCGAACTCTTCGAGCGGTATAAGACGCTCATGCGGTACAAGTCCCTTGCGCGTCGTCTCCGTCAGGCCGTGGATGTCCACGATCCCATTCCCGTGGATGCACTGTTGCCATCTCATGCGGAAGAGCGGAGTGGTCTTTCTGTATTCTCCAATGATCGTTCATACGTGTCGACGCCCGTTGTGCCTGACGGGAGATTCCGTATGGCCGGGAAGATGCGCCGCGTCAGCCGACGGGAAACAGGATGCGAACTGATTCCCAAGCAGGTACGGCAGATGGTCGAAAAGATCCTTCATGGCTGTCCCAACACGTTCGCCGCGCTCTTTCGTGCCGTGGATGCCGAGTTAGAGTAATTTCAGTGTGCGTGGTGGGTCTTTCTGGTGTTGAAAGGGGCCCGTAGAAGGTAGGGTGTGCCGACTCGGTACATTTGAGTACAGTTTTTAGGCCGTTAAGTACGACGGGAACTGTGCCTTGCCCGAAACAAGTAGATGGAAACCCTACATGATGCGTCCTGTCTGATGGAAGCATGCCATTTTTGCCTTTGAACTCGTTACTGAATCACGAACAGTACTGTAGAAGACGCGATTTCTTTGGAGGATGGATGAGATTTTTGTGCGTAAGATAATGACGTGTCTGAAGATTCGTGTGACGTGTAAGCATCCAACGTGTCCGTGATGGGATTGTGTACACGGATGGATAGGGGATGGGGGAAAGAACATACCACCCTGATTGACGTAACCAGAGTGGTACTGGGGGTGTTTGGGAGGCGTGTTCCCCTGCTGGAAATATTTAGCCTAATCGTCGCAGTAGAAATGCCACAACCGTGATTGCGACATTTCTACTGCGACGATTAGGATTATCTGAGAACAGGGTGGAGGGAATCGACGGAGGATGGAACCTCAGAGCGGGAGGGATTTGCCGCTGGCGAGGGCGCGGACGACGAGGGAGGCGCCCGTCGCGCAGTCGCCGACCGCGAAGATGTTCCGTTCCGGGGCCGAGACGAGGGCCGTGCGGGGCGTGAGCGCGAGACCCAACTGGGCGACGATGGGGTTGTCCTTCGGGACACCCGTGAAGCCCATCGCGAGAAGGACCAGATCCGCTTCAATGACCTCCTTCGTGCCGGGGACGGGCGCGAACTTGAGCGGCTTGCCGTTCGGCGCGAACGTCCACTTGACCATCTCGACCTCCACGCCCGTGACGGCGCCGTCCGTGCCGAGGAAACGGAGCGAATTGAGGTTCCAGCGTCGCGTACAGCCTTCATGGTGGCTGGAACTCGTGCGGAGCTGGTAGGGCCAGAGCGGCCACGGCGTGGAGGGGCTGCGCATGTCCGGCGGACGGGGCATGATCTCGATCTGCGTGACCTTCCGCGCGCCCTGGCGGATCGCCGTGCCCACGCAGTCGGAACCCGTGTCGCCGCCGCCGATCACGAGCACGCGCTTACCGTGGGCGTTGAGCGTGGCGGGCGTGGACGCGACCTCTCCCGTCAGGAGGCGGTTCTGGTGGGAGAGGTATTCAAGCGCGAGGTGGATGCCGTCCTGGTCGCGTCCGGGAATGTTCAGGTCGCGCGCGGCGGGCGTGCCGATCGCGAGGACGAGGGCGTCATGCGCGCGTTGGAGGTAGGCGGCGGAGATGTCCGTGCCGACCTCGACGCCCGTCACGAACGCAATGCCCTCGGCTTCGAGCAGGGCGCGGCGGCGTTTGATGAGGGCCTTGTCGAGCTTGAAGCAGGGGATGCCGTAGCGGAGGAGGCCGCCGATGTCGGCGTTCTTCTCGTAGACCGTCACCCTGTAGCCCTTGCGGCGGAGCGTGACGGCGGCGGAAAGGCCCGCCGGGCCCGCGCCGACGACGGCGACGGACTTCCCGTTCTCGGCCGCCGGCGGACGCGGCTTGACCCAGCCCTTCGCGAAGGCGGTTTCGATGATGTGCTTCTCCGACTGGCGCACCATGACCGACTCCTCGTCGAGCTGGTGGACGCAGCTCGCCTCGCAGAGGGCGGGGCAGACGCGGGCGGTGAACTCCGGGAAGTCGGAATGCCGGCTCAGAAGCTCGTAGGCGCGCCGGTCGTCGCCGTCCGCGACGGCGCGGTTCTGGTCGGGGACGAGGTTGCCGAGCGGGCAACCGTAGGCATGGCAGAAAGGCTGCCCGCAATTCATGCAGCGTGAAACCTGCTGGCGGATGTCATCCGCCTGGAGGCGGCGTTCGACTTCCCGGAAGTCGTGGCGGCGTTCGTCCACGTCGCGGTAGATGTCGTGAATGCGGCTCATGGGAGATTAAGTGATTAAGTAGTTAAGTGGTTAAGTAGTTAAGTAGTTAAGTGGTTAAATGGTTAAGTCGATAAGCGATGAGGTTGAATGATAAAGTTAAATCCGCACGCAACTTAACCACTTAACGACTTAAAGCGAAGCGACTCAATTCTAGCTCGCGCTTCTGACGGGGACGACGGCGACGAACTTCGGGCGGACGTTCTCCCAGTCGGCGCGGAGGCGTTTCGCCTTGGCGGAGCCGGTACGGGCGATGTGTTCGTCCATGAGGGCGAGCAGATCGGCCTCGTCGGGCGAACCGGCCTCGACGGGCGTGAGGTCGATCGAGTCGAGGTTCGAGTTGAGGTCGAGCGTGCCGTCCTCGTCGTAGACGTAGGCGACGCCGCCCGTCATGCCGGCGGCGAAGTTGACGCCGGTGGGGCCGAGCACGAGCACCTTGCCGCCGGTCATGTACTCGCAGCCGTGGTCGCCGATGCCCTCCGCGACGAGCGTGACGCCCGAGTTGCGGATGCCGAAGCGCTCGCCGGCCTGTCCGTTGACGAAGACCTTGCCGGAGGTTCCGCCGTAGGCGAGGACGTTGCCGGCGACGACGTTCTCCTCGGCGGCGCCCGTGAAGCCGGGTTCGGGGGCGATCGTGATGATGCCGCCGGAGAGGCCCTTGCCGACGTAGTCGTTGGCGGCGCCACGGAGGTTGAAGGTCACGCCGTGGGCGAGGAACGCGCCGAAGGACTGTCCGCCGACGCCGGTGAAGTTCACCGTGAGCGTGCCGTCGGGGAGGCCCTGTTCGCCCCAGCGGGCGGCGACTTCGCCCGAAAGCTCGGTACCGACGGTGCGGTTCACGTTCGCGACGGTGCGGTCGATCTCCATCAACCGTCCGGCGGCGAGGGCGTCCTTCAGCGCGGGGAGGAGTTCCGCGCGGTCGTAGTTCTCGAGCGGCCATGCGGGGATCTGCGGATTGAAGCGCACGTCGGCGCCCGCCTCGCGGTGGAAGACCGGCGTGAAGTCGAAGCGGGGATCCGTTCCCGCGAGCAGGTCGGCGCGTCCGACGGCCTCGTCGAGCGAACGGAGGCCGAGGGCGGCGAGCTGTTCGCGGACCTCCTGGGCGAGGAAGCGGAAGTAGGTCTGGAGGTGTTCGATCTTTCCGGCGAAGTGCTTGCGCAGCGCCTCGTCCTGCGTCGCGATGCCGACGGGGCAGGTGTTGAGGTTGCAGTTGCGGCACTGGACGCAGCCGAGCGCGACGAGCATTGTGGTGCCGAAGCCGAACTCCTCCGCGCCGAGAAGGGCGCCGATCACGATGTCGCGGCCGGTGCGGAGCTGTCCGTCGACCTGCAGTTTGACGCGGCCGCGCAGACCGTTCCGGATGAGCGTCTGCTGCGCCTCGGCGAGGCCGAGTTCCCAGGGGAGGCCGGCGTGCTTCATCGAGGTGAGCGGCGCGGCGCCGGTGCCGCCGTCGAAGCCGGAGATGAGGACGACATCCGCGTGCGCCTTCGCGACGCCGGCGGCGATCGTGCCGACGCCGGCCTCGGAGACGAGCTTCACCGAGACGCGCGCCTGCGGGTTCGCGCACTTGAGGTCGTAGATGAGCTGGGCGAGGTCCTCGATGGAGTAGATGTCGTGGTGCGGCGGCGGGGAGATGAGCGTCGTCCCGGGCTTCGCGTGGCGGAGCCTGCCGACGAAGGCGTTCACCTTGTGCGCGGGGAGCTGCCCGCCCTCGCCGGGCTTCGCGCCCTGGGCGAGCTTGATCTGGAGGTCCTTCGCGTGGCGGAGGTAGTTGATTGTCACGCCGAAGCGGCCGGAGGCGACCTGCTTGATGCCGCAGTTCTTGTCCGTGCCGAAGCGCTCGACGTTCTCGCCGCCCTCGCCGCAGTTGGACATGGTGCCGAGTCCGTTCAGCGCCTGGGCGATGGTCTCGTGCGCCTCGGGGGAGAGGGAGCCGAGGGACATCGCGCCGCCCACGAAGTGCTTCACGATGGACTCGACGGGTTCGACCTCGTCGAGCGGGATGGGCCGGGCGGGCCTGAAGGCGAACTGCGAACGGAGGGTGATGGCGGTCCGCTTCGGGTCGTCGATCTCGTCCGTATACTTCCGGAAGAGGCCGAAGTCGTTCGCGCGCACGGCGAGGCGGAAGTCCGCGAGGCCCTGGGGCGTCCAGAGGTGGCGTTCGCCCTCGGTGCGCACGCGGTACTCGCCGCCGGGGGGCAGGGTGGCCTCCAGGGGCGTGACGGCGGCGCGGCGGTTGGCGGCGGCCGCGATTTCGTCGAGCCCGATGCCGCCCACCGGCGAGGCGACGCCGCCGAAGTAGTCGCGCACGACGTCCGCGCCGAGTCCGACGGCCTCGAAGATCTGCGCGCTGCGGTAGGAGCGGAGGGTCGAGATGCCCATCTTCGACATGATCTTCAGGAGGCCCTTGTCGACGGCGGTCACGTAGTTCGAGGCGGCCGTGACGAGGTCGCCGTCCTTCGCGCACGCGCTGACGGTGGCGAGCGCGAGGTAGGGGTTGACGGCCGTCGCGCCGAAGCCGAGCAGGAGGGCGTAGTGCATGACCTCGCGCACTTCGCCGGACTGGACGATGAGGCCGACGGAGGGGCGCCGGCCGGCCTTCACGAGCGCGCGGTTCACGGCGGCGACGGCGAGGAGGGAGGGAATCGGCACGGTGTCCGCGCCACGGAGGGACGGATGGTCCGAGAGGATGATGATCCGGTGCCCGTTCTCCACCGCCTCCAGCGTGGTCGCGCAGATCTGGTCAAGCGCGACCCGGAGGGCGCGTCCGTCGCCGCCGCGCGGGAAGACGATGGGGATGCGGAGGGAGGCGAAGCCGTGGTCCTCGACCGTGGCGAGGCGCGCGAGTTCGTCGTCGGTCAGCACGGGGCGGCGCAGCTTGATGAGGTGCGCGTGCGCGGGCGTCTCGGCGAGGATGTTCCCGACGTTGCCGATGTAGGTCATGAGGGACATCACGAGCTCTTCGCGGATCGGGTCGATCGGCGGGTTCGTGACCTGCGCGA
>CAKULR010000120.1 GCA_934667295.1 uncultured Kiritimatiellota bacterium | reverse complement strand
GTGCTGTACTGCGTTAGACAAGACAATTGTATAAATGCCGCCTGTTGACCTTCGATCCGGTCCGCAGGCGGCATTTGTTTTTATTATGTAGGAAATATCGTTTCGATATTTCCGGAATAACAAGAAAGTCTACCGCTAAAAATCTGATCGGCGAAGCCGACTTTCTTATTATGTGCGCTTTTGTCCTTTTGCTGCCGTCAGTGCGGCAAAGGGGACGCTCTTCCTGCCGGAAACGCGCTCATAGGTGCTGCTTGCCATGTCGGCATACAGCGTCTTGTCGTCCGCGGTGATGACATAGGCGCGGGCAACCAGCTTCATCGTCAGTCCGCCCTCGACCTTGTCGATGTTCGTGATGCAGGTGCTCATGTCGATATAGTCATCGCAAATATCGAAATAGACCTGAGCGTCACGCACACTGAGTTGTTTCACCTAGCTGTTTTCGACCGCCAGCTCATTGGTGAGCAGCACGCCGTTGCCGACGGCGGACTCCGCCGTGGCGGTCCAGCGCAGGACCTGCGAGACGCCGACGTAGCCGACGTTGGGCGGTTCGAAACGGAAGGTGGCGGCGTCCCCTGCGGCCAGCACCGCCGGGAAGTTCGTCCAGACGCCCCGCACGTCGGCGTCGCCCGTGCGGCGGTCCGCCGCGAACTCGGTGCTTTTCCCATTCGCGGAGCCGACCCGGAAGACCTCGGGGCGTCCCTCCGCCATCAATTCGCGCACTTCGTCCCCCGTCAACGCGCGTCCCCACACGGCCACGTGGTGGTAGCTCATGTTCGCCGTCTTCATGCGGCTTCCAAACAACGTCGATACCGGCACGCCGTTGGTGATGCACGTTGCCCCCGTGTTGCGGCCGTCCTCGGGCCCCAGGATCATAAAGGGGTGGCGGGTAAGCGGATAGGCCCCCACGCGCGGCGCGGACAGCGTGTGCGTCTGCACCTCCAGGGTGGAGTTCGTCGTGGAGACGTAGCAGGAGAACGTGTTCCCCCGGGCCACGACGCAGACATCAATCCACTGGTTCGCATTGAACTTCGTCTGGTGCGTGAACGACGAGGGGGCGGCCTTGCCCACCTCGTTGGTCGCCCCGTAGTAGATCCTGACGATGCGGCCGGTGTCGTTCGTCCCCTCCGCGCAGAGCAGTACGCCGGAATTTCCGTCGCCGTAGCCGAACGTCAGGAACTGGTGCTGGTTGACGCCACAGTAGGTCTCGCCGGAATCGAAGCGGACGCGCGCGAAGACCGCGTAGTCGCCCTCAAGGTCCTTCAAGTAGTTCTGGAAGGCGATGGCGTTCGGGCTGACGGTCGCCGTCTGGGGCACCTGGTCGTCCCAGTCGATGGGATGCGAGAAGTAAAGGACCCGTTCGTCGCGGGAGACGCCCGTGTAGGGGTGGGTGACGCGCTCCGTCCGCCAGACGGCGTTCCCGGGCGTGCCGTTCAGGACGCCCCCCGTCAGGCCGGAGTCCGGATCGCCGAGCGTCAGCGCCTCCCGGCCCTCGCCCGACTGGAACACACCGTCGCCGTTTACGTCAATGCCCATGTTGCGGAAATCGAAGACGGCATCGTCCATCACATGCGCCGATGCGGACGCGACACCGAGGACCGCCACGATTCCCAACAGTCGCCACAGGGACAGGCTACGGCTCGTCCGTGGCTTACGGAAAAGGTATCTGATACGCATGTTCGCTTTCTCCTTTCGAATCCCGAACCGACCGGACATGCCAACCCGACACGCCGCCCAGTAAATGCGCATATGATACCCCCCCCCCCGCTGAAACTGTCAACTAGAGGCGGAAGAAAAAGTGAAGAAAATTTATCCGCCCTCGGCACGCCGCCCCCACCCACACGGTACCCCCGAACGCGACGGCCCGGCGCGCGAAGTACCCGCGCTCCCGCCCCCCCTCACCGCTTGGTGGTGAGGCCGATCTTCTCGAAGGGGATGGGCTTGAAGGAGGGAAGCCGCTTGAAGAGCGCGGCGTCGGGGCGCAGCGCGAAGTTCTTCGCGGCGGCGTCCACGAACCCCGGATCCGACGCGAAGACGACATCCGTCGCGTTGGTCTGCCAGCGCCCGCACACGAGGCCGGGGCGCGTCTCGCCGGGGCGGCGTCCCGGCAGGGTCGCCGGGCAGTCCACGAAGGCGTTGTCGAGCGCCGTGTTCCAACGGACCGCGTCGTCCTCCGGCGCGAAGATTCCCGCGAGCGCGGGATAGTGCGTACGCCACACGAGGCTTGTCACGCTCACTTCCTCCAGGAGGCGCGTCTGGATCAGCGGACTCTTCAGGAACTCCGCCCAGCGCGTCTGGTTCCAGGGCGAGGACCCGAGGGGACGCCGGCACTGCACGAACACGCAGTTCTGCACGAGGTTGGAGTGTCCGCCGTGGCTGAACACCGTCCCGAAGCCGCCGAAGCCCGGCTCGCCGCACCGGTAGAAGACGTTCCCGTAGACGAGGTCGCCGCCGTCGCCGTCGTCGAAGTAGACGGCCGCGTTGCCGTGTCCGCGCGGCGAGCCGATCTCGCTCCAGAAGTTGTAGCGCAGGACGTTGCCGCGACAGGACGGGTTGCGCCCCTTGTAGAACGCCGCCGCGTCGTCCGAACTCATGCACACGTTCGAGACGACGTTGTACTCGAAGACGTGGTCGTTCCCGGAGACGCCCACGGCCATGTGCGGCGCGCCGGAGAGTTCGCAGTGGCGGACGACGTTGCCCACGCCTCCCACCTGGACGGCGCTCGCGTAGGTCAGGCAGTGGACCGAGAAATTGCGGATGCGCGTATCCTCCACGACGTTCTCGCCGGGCATCAGCGACCGGCGGTTGCCTCCGGAGACGAAGATGCCGCCCGTTCCCGTCGCCTGGATGTCGCACGTCGTCACGCGGCACGCCAGGCAGTCCGTCATCGAAACCGCCTTGCCCCGGATGTTGCGGAAGTCGCACCGTTCGAACGCCACGGCCGCGCCCTCCTTCACCACCGCCGCGTCGCCGCCGCACAGCTCGAAGCCGAGTCCCCGGAAGACGAGGTTGCGCGCCTTCTCGGCCCGCACGAGCGGACGCCGCCCCGCCACGAGCACGACGCGCGAGGCGGGCTCCAGCGCACGGGGTGGCCAGAAGTAGAGCTTCTTCGCGACCGGATCGACGTAGTATTCGCCCGGCACGTCAAGTTCCTCCAGCACGTGGACCGCCTTCCAGCGGCGCGGGCTCGGATTCCCCTTCCGGACGCCGTAGGTGTGCTGGGCGGCGAGCGTGATCGTGTTCGACGCGGCATTGACTGCGGCGACGGGCAGGACGGTGTCGTACCAGTCGAAGCACCAGAAGCCGTGCAGCCACACCTCCGGCGCCTTCGTCCAGCGCGCGGGGCGGTCCCCCGCGTAGCCGAACGTGCCGCCGCGCGGCGGCACGGGCTTTTCGGCGCGCTTCACGCCGAGGCCCTGCCCCACGCTGCCGTCGTTGTGGCGCGTCCCCTCGTCCACGAACGCCGCAATGGTGGCCCATTCGCCGCCGTTCGGCCATTCGGCGGGCATCATGCGCACGCCGTCGCAGAAGAGTTCGGGAATCGGCAGGGGTGGACGCAGCTCGCGCGTCAGCGGTTTCCAGAACGCGAGGCCGTATGCGGCGAGGTCGGCCACGCGCACCGCCTCCCGCGCGGCAGCATCGAGGCGGGCGCGCACGGCGGCGTCCGCCACGGGCGCAAAGGCGGCGGCGGGCAGCTGCACGCCGTCGCAGAGGACGGCGCGGCCCCCGTCGTCCGAACACCACACGACCGGCGCCTTGGACGTGCCGCCATCCAAGACCCCCAGCTCAAGCGGACCGGAGAGCGTGTAGCGTCCCGGCGCGAGGCGGATCTCCACGCCGTGGACGCGGTTCGAGGCGGGCAGTGCGCGCACGGCGTCCCGCACGGCCTCCAGCGCCTCGCCGGGCTTGACGTGGACGACATGCGGCTTCGCCGTCTTCGCGGGTCCGGGCGCGGCGGCCACCAGGCCGAACCCGCAGATCCCGAACGCCGCGCACCCTGCCAGAAACGCCTTCATCGCAGCCTAGGCGCGCAGGGAGAGGACGTCGCGCTCGTACTTGAGTACGTCGGCCATCCAGGTTTCGTTGGCCGGCAGGCCCGCGCGGTCGCAGAACTCCTGCCACACGGCACCCATCGGGTAGGACTTCAGTTCCTCCTGCAGCACGAGCTGTTCCGTGAACTGCGCCCCGTCCTGCAGTTCCTTCAGCGTCTCCCTCGGTTCGAGCAGAGCCTCCAGCAGCGCCTTCTGCATGTTGCGCATGCCGAGCACCCAGGCCGCGACGCGGTTGATCGAGGCGTCGAAGTAGTCGAGGGCGATGATGAAGTTCTCGGGGCCCATGCGGACGATCTCGTGCGCGGCGTTGCGCAGGTCGTCGTTCACGCGGATGACGTGGTCGGAGTCCCAGCGGACCGGGCGCGAGATGTGGAACGCGACCTTGCCGAAGAACATCAGGAAGGAGCTGATCTTGTCCGCCACGTTCTCGGTGAGGTGGAAGTGCCCCATGTCGAGAAGCGCGAGGATGCCCTTCTTCAGCGCGTAGCCCATCACGAACTCGTGCGAGCAGACCGTGTAGCTTTCCACGCCGATGCCGAAGAGCTTCGATTCGAGGAACGGCACGACCGCCTTCTTGTCATACTTGTAGGCGAAGATCTTGTCGAGCGAGTCGGCCATGAGCTTGCGCGGGCCAAGGCGGTCCGAGGGCTCGTCCTTGAGGCCGTCGGGCATCCAGAAGTTGATGCCGCAGGGGCTCTTGAGCTCCTTGCCGAAATATTCGGCGATCTTGAGGCACTGGATGCCGTGCTTCACCCAGAACGCGCGGATCTTCTTGTCCGGGCTCGCAAGCGTGAAGCCGTTCTTGACGTTCGCGTGCGAGAAGAACGTGGGGTTGAAGTCGAGCTTCACGCCCGTCTTCTTCGCCCACTTCACCCAGGGCTCGAACTGCTCGGGGCCGATCTGGTCACGGTCCACGAGACCGTTTTTGTGGACGCCGTAGCAGGCGTGGAGGTTCAGTCGGTGCTTGCCGGGGATGAGGGACATCGCGAATTCGACGTCCTGCATCAGCTCCTCGGGCGTACGGGCCTTGCCGGGATAGTTGCCCGTCGTCTGGATGCCGCCCGTGGCGCCGGCGTCGTTCTCGAACCCGCACACGTCGTCGCCCTGCCAGCAGTGCATCGAGATCGAAATCTTCTGGAGGGCCTTGATCGCCTTCTCCGTATCGACGCCCAGCGCGGCGTATTGCTTCTTCGCGGCCTCGTACTGAACCTTGCTCATGTAGTCTCCTTGTGGTTGACGGCATCGCGTGCCGTGGGTGTTTTTCCGCAAGTATAGCACAAAACAGGACACCGTGCCTATTGCTTCGGAGATGAAGGGGGGTTGATGAACTCCGATGATTGATGCTCTCGCGCGGCCTACGACTACCCTCCGAAGCAAGCTTCTGCGGCGCATTCCCGCTCCGCCGACTGCATCCGGCTTCGCAGAAGCCAGTCACAAGGCAATCGCCTACAGGGCCGTGAAGTGCGAATGTTGCAGCCTTTGGCAGAAACATTCTGCGGAGCGGTAGCGAAAGCCACACGAATCGGAGTTGTCTTCACAC
>CAKULR010000119.1 GCA_934667295.1 uncultured Kiritimatiellota bacterium | reverse complement strand
GCAGGGGCGGCCGCCTGTGCGAAGATCATCGGTGTGTTCATGGTCGTCTCTGTTCCTTTGGTTGGTTTCGGTTCTAAGGGGTCTGTCCGTTCCCGCGCTGGTCCGCGTGGAGCTGCGCCCGCCACGCCCCGAACGTGCCGTCCAGGATGGCCGCGCGCATCTCCCGCGCGAACGCGCAGAGGCGGTGGACGTTGTGGATCGTGAGGAGGCGCACGCCGAGGATTTCCCCCGCGTGCAGCAGGTGGCGCACGTAGCTGCGCGTGAAGTTCCGGCAGCAGTAGCAGGTACAGCCCTCCTCGACGGGCGAGAGGTCCTTCTCCCACGTCGCCGCCTTGATGGCGACGTTGCCGTGGCGGGTGAGCGCCGTGCCGTGGCGGGCGACGCGCGTGGGGATCACGCAGTCGAACATGTCCACGCCGCGCGCGACGCACTCGGCCATCTGCGTCATCACGCCGAGGCCCATCACGTAGCGCGGCTTTTCGAGGGGGAGGGAGGGGACCGTGGCGTCCACGGCCCGGTACATCGCCGCCTCCGGCTCGCCCACCGAGACGCCGCCGATCGCGTAGCCGGGGAAGTCCATCTTCGCAAGCTCCTCGGCGCAGTGGCGGCGGATGTCGTCGTGGATGCCGCCCTGCACGATGCCGAAGACGAGCTGGCCGGGCGCGTGCGGGGCCTCCTGCGACATCTTCGCCCAGGCGAGCGTGGTCGCGACGCTCTGCTCGGCGCGGGCGCGGTCGCACGGCCAGGGCAGGCATTCGTCGAACACCATCGCGATGTCGCTGCCGATGATGCGCTGGATCTCCATCGACTCGCGCGGACCGAGGAAGATGCGGCGGCCGTCGAGGTGCGAGTTGAACCAGCAGCCCTCGGGCGTGAGCCTGCGCATTTTCGCGAGCGAGAACACCTGGAAGCCGCCGGAGTCCGTGAGGATGGGCTTCTGCCAGTTCATGAACGCATGGAGGCCGCCCGCGTGCGCCATCACGTCCATGCCGGGGCGCAGGTTGAGGTGGTAGGTGTTGCCGAGGATGATCTGCGCGCCGTTCTCCTCCAGGTCGCGCGGCTCAAGCGCCTTGACGGTGCCCTGGGTGCCCACCGGCATGAAGACGGGGGTCTCGACGGGACCGTGTGCAGTCCAGAGGACACCCGCGCGCGCGCGCGAGTGGGCGTCCTGGGCATGGATTTCGAAGACTCCGGGTTGCATGAATGGTGAAGTATACCAAAAAACGGGGTGGACCGCACTTGCCAACCGCCGCCGAATCCGCTACACTTACTTCCCGTGTCGCGGGCGCGTGGTGGAATGGCAGACACGCTGGATTTAGGTTCCAGTTCGCAAGAGTGCGGGTTCAAGTCCCGCCGCGCCCACCAGTTGCCCCGCCCGTGCGTCCTTCCGCAACTCGGGCGAGCCATTCCCGCGCGGGTGTGGTAAACTATCCCGCGTGAAGAAACTTTTCATCATCGACCTCATGCCGTTCCTCTACCGGGGGCATTTCGTGTTCCTGCGCAGTCCGCGCATGACGAGCACGGGGCTCAACGTCTCCGCCCTCATCGGCTTCGCGAACGGCGTCACCTCCATCCTCGGCGAATACAGGCCCACGCACGCGGTGCTCGCGATGGACCCCGGCGGGCCCACGTTCCGCCACGAGGCGTATCCGCCGTACAAGGCGCAGCGGGAGCAGATGCCCGAAGACCTCGCGGCGAACATCCCCTACGCCTTCGAGCTCGCCGAGGCGCTGGGGCTCCCCATCGTCCGGAAGGAGGGCTTCGAGGCCGACGACGTGATGGGCACGCTCGCGACGCGGGCGGCGCAGGAGGGGTTCGAGGTGTACTGCGCGACGCCGGACAAGGACGCCGCGCAGCTCGTGGGGCCGCACATCCGCCTCTTCCGGCCCGGCCACGGCAAGGAGGGCCCGACCGTCTACGACGAGGCGCGCGTGAAGGAGCACTGGTCGCTCGCCGCCCCCGCGCAGATGATCGACTACCTCGCCCTCGCGGGCGACACGTCCGACAACATCCCCGGCATCCGGGGCGTCGGCGAGAAGACGGCCACCACGCTGCTCGCGCAGTACGGCAGCGTGGAGGAGATCATCGCTCACGCGGGCGAGATCAAGGGCAGGCTCGGCGAGCGGATCGCCGCCGGGGCCGAGGACGCGAAGATGTCCAAGTTCCTCACGACGATCCGCCGGGACGTGCCGCAGGCCGGCATCGACTGGGACGCCTTCGCCCGTCCGCCGCTCGACGAGGAGAAGATCGTCGCCGTCTGCGCGACGTACGAGCTGAACCGCCTCGCGAAGCGCCTCCTGGGGCGCGCACTCCCCGCGTCGCCCGCGCCCCTCGCCTCGACGGCGTCCGACGCGGCGGCGGAGCCGGTCGTGCTCTCGACCCTCGCCGACTGGCCGCACGACTACCGGCTCGTGACGACCGAGGCGGCGGCGCGCGAACTCGCGGCAACGCTGGAGGCCGCGCCGAAGTTCGCGTTCGACACCGAGACGACGGGCATGGACGCCCGCACGGTCGATCTTGTCGGGATGAGCTTCGCGACGGAGCCGGGCCGGGCGTGGTACGTGGCCGTGCCGCTGCACGGGGGCGGGCCGGCGGATGCGTCCTCCAACGACCTCTTCGCCCACGCCGCGCGGACGGCGGCGCGGCCCGCCGCGCGCGAGGCCGCCCGGCGGTTCGTCCAGATCTTCGCCCGCGCCTTCGCCGACCCCTCGAAGACGCTCGTCGCGCAGAACGCGAAGTACGACCAGACCGTGCTGGAGCGCTACGGCATCGTCTTCGGCTCGACGGTGCGCGACACGATGCTCGAACACTACGTGACGGACGCGGCGGCGCGGCACGGCCTGGACGCGCTCGCCCGCGAGTTCCTGCGCTACGACCCGGTTCCGATCACGCGCCTCATCGGCGAGAAGGAACGGGGCCGCGAGCAGAAGAACATGGCCGACCTGCTCCCGGAGGCGATCTGCGAATACGCGGCGGAGGATGCGGACGTGGCGCTGCGCCTCGACGCCGTGCTGCGCCCGCGCGCGGCGGAGATGGGCACCCTCCCCGCCCTGGAGCAGAGCGAGGAGCCGCTTGTGCCGGTCCTCGTTGAAATGGAGCGGGAGGGCGTGAAGATCGACGTCTCCGCGCTCGGGAAGTACGGCCTCGCGCTCGACCGCGAGATCACGGCGCTCGCGACCGAGATCCTTTCGTACGGCGAGCCGGGGCTCAACATCGACTCGCCGAAGCAGCTGGCGGACCTGCTCTACGTGAAGCTGGGGCTCAGGCCGAAGGGGGCGAAGAAGATGCAGGGCGGGTTGTTCTCCACGGACGAGAAGGCCCTGCAGTCCGTCCTCGATGACCACCCCGTCGTCCGCAAGATCCTCGACTACCGCGCCTGCGCGAAGCTGAAGTCGACCTACGTGGACAAGCTGCCGCAGTGCATCGACCCCGCCGACGGCCGCGTCCACACGACCTTCTCGCAGTCCTTCGCCGAGACGGGCCGCCTCTCCTCCTCGGACCCCAACCTGCAGAACATCCCCATCCGCACGGAGCGCGGCAAGCTCATCCGCGCCGCCATCGTGCCGCGCGACGCCGACCACCTGCTCGTCTCCGCCGACTACTCGCAGATCGAGCTGCGCATCATGGCCGCGATGAGCGGCGACGAATCCATGCTCGACGCCTTCGCGCACGGCGCCGACATCCACCGCGAGACCGCCGCGCGCGTCTACGACGTGATGCCCGCGCTCGTGACGGACGACATGCGCCGCACGTGCAAGAGGGTCAACTTCGGCATCATCTACGGCATCTCCGCCTTCGGCCTCTCGCAGCGCCTCCACATCCCGCGCAAGGAGGCCGCGAGCCTCATCGACACCTACTTCAAGCTCTACCCGAAGATCCGCGCGTTCATGGACACCTCCATCGCCAAGGCGCGCGAGGCCGGCTACGCCGTCACGGCGCTCGGCCGTCGCCGCACGCTGCGGGACATCGCCTCGCGCAACGCGACGGCGCGCCAGAGCGCCGAGCGTGACGCGATCAACACGCCCATCCAGGGCACCGCCGCCGACCTCATCAAGCTCGCGATGGTGAAGGTGGACCGCGCGCTCAAGGCGGCGAACCTGCGGGCGAAGATGATCCTGCAGATCCACGATGAACTCCTCTTCGATGTGCCGAAGGAGGAGGTGGAGCAGGTCCGGGCGCTCGCGAAGCGCGAAATGGAGGGCGCGATGTCCCTCGGCGTGCCGCTGGAGGTCTCCGTGGGCGTGGGCACCAACTGGCTGGAGGCGCACTGATGGCGCGTCCCGAACTGCTCGCCCCCGCCGGGGACATGACATGCCTGCAGACGGCGCTCGACGCCGGTGCGGACGCCGTGTACCTGGGGCTTTCCGACTTCAACATGCGCGCGCGTTCGGGTGTCAACTTCACGCGCGAAACGCTGCCCGAGGCATCCCAGCGCTGCCGCGCGCGCGGCGTGAAGCTCTACCTCACGCTCAATTCGATCGTCTTCGAGGGCGAGCTTGCCGCCGTGGAGGACCTGATCGTCTTCGCGAAGCCCCACGTCGATGCGTTCATCGTCGCGGACTGGGGCGTGATCGCCCTCTGCCGGAAGCACGGCGCGTCTTTCCACGTCTCCACGCAGATGAGCTGTTCCAACTCCCTCGCCGCGCGCTTCCTGAAGGAACAGGGCGCGGCGCGCGTCGTCCTTGCCCGCGAATGCACGCTCGGGGAGGTCCGCGAGATCGCGCGCACGTCGGGCGTCGAGGTCGAGGCGTTCGTCCACGGCGCGCAGTGCGTGGCCGAGTCGGGGCGCTGCCTCCTCTCCCACGAGGCATACGGCTGCAGCGCGAATCGCGGCGCCTGCCACCAGCCCTGCCGCCGACGGTTCCTCATCAAGGCCGTGGACCGCTATGCGGACAAGGACGGCAACCCGATCCACGACGCGGACGCGGCGTTCGAGGTGACGCCGCATACCGTCCTCTCCGCCCGTGACCTCTGTTCCCTGCCGTTTCTCGACCAGCTCGTCGCGGCGGGCATCGCCTCGTTCAAGATCGAGGGCCGCGCCCGCAAGCCCGAGTACGTGTACACCGTCGTGCGCGCCTACCGTACCGCGCTCGACGCCATCCAGGCGGGTACGTTCACGCCCGCCCTCGCCGCCCGCCTTGTCGAGGAGACCAAGGCGGTCTTCCACCGCGAGTACGGCACGGGGCTCTTCTACGGACGCCCGGGCGCGGACCAGTATACGGACCAGGAGGATTCCCTTGCGACGACCGTGAAGCGGCACGCGGGGATCGTAATCGACTATTTCCTCAAGGCCGGCATCGCGCAGGTGCAGATCCAGGACCATCCCCTCGCGGTTGGCGATGTCGTGCAGGTCCACGGCCCCACGACCGGCGTCGTGGAGGTGACGGTCGCCGCCCTCCGCCGCGACGCCGAGGTGTTGTCCCCTGCGGCGCGCGGTACCTGGGCGACCTTCCCCTGTCCCCGCGTGCGCGTGGGGGACAAGGTGTTCTTCATGGAGACAAAGCCGTGAGGTGGCTCGGACGGCAGGAACGCAGATCGCTTTGCGATACGCGGAAATGGGCAACAGACGATGTGGCTACGACGGCCCCTGCGGGGC
>CAKULR010000118.1 GCA_934667295.1 uncultured Kiritimatiellota bacterium | reverse complement strand
GGACGAGCCAATGCGCGAGCGACCACGCGCCGCACGCCGTCCGCCGCGCCCGCGCGGCCAGCCAGTCGGCCACCGCGTCGACCAGCTTCTGCCGTGGATCCAGGAAATCCCGCGCCGTCGTCATCTTTTAGACCTCCACCCCGGCGTCGGCCAGCACTTTCTCGTGGACGCACTTCGTCGTGACGACGCCCATCTCCTTCAGGGACTCCAGCTGCCGCACCACGTTCGCCGGGCCCGCGCAGAGCTGCCCCTTCGCCTTCGCGTAGGCGTCGGCCAGGCCGTCCAGGCGCTTCCCCACGTCGGCGAACGTCGCGGAGAAGGTGGCGAACTTCTCGTACATCTTCGCCGCCGCCGCGGAGATCTTCTCGGCATTCTCGTTCTGCGCCTCGCGGCTGCGGAGCAGCGCGACGACCTGCAGGCAGAGGAGGAGCGTCGTGGGGTTCACGATGATCACGTGCCTCCGGAAGGCGTCCGTCGCGAGCTTGCGGTCCCGCTCCATCGCGAGCAGATAGCTGCCCTCGTTGGGGATGAACATGAGGATGTAGCCGGCGGACCCCTTCACCCGCTTGGCATAGCCCTTCTCGGCCAATTCCTCCATGTGACGGCGCACCGAGGCGAGATGGGCCTTGACCGCCGCCTCCCGCGCCGCATCGTCCGGGGCGGCCACGTAGTCGAGATAGGCGGTGACGGAGGCCTTCGAGTCGATGATCAGCTTCTCCTTGTTCGGGAGGGGGATTTCCACGTCCGGGATGAGCTTGTTCCCCAGTTCGTCGACCTCCTGCGCCTGGGGCAGGAAGTCCCGCCCTTCCGTCAGCCCGGCGGCGGAGAGGATGTTCGCAAGCACCATCTCGCCCCAGTCGCCCTGGGTCTTGGACTCGTTCTTGAGCGCCTTGGCGAGGTTCGCGGCGTCCGTTCCGATCTGAAGCGCCCGCGCACCGAGGTCCTTGATCGCCTGGTCGAAACTCGCCTTGTTCTCGATCTGCTGCCTCCGGTTTTCCTCAAAGGCGTGGCGGAAGTCGCCGAGTTCCTTCTGGAACGGCGCCATCAGTTCGGCGAGCCGCTGGCGGTTGAGGTTCGAAAGGCCCTCGCTCGACGCCTTCAGCCGTTCCTCGGCGAGATGCGCGAACTGGACGCGCAGGGTCTCCAGCGCCCGCTCCGTAAACTGGCTGCACGCGGCGTCCTTCTCGGCCAGACGCTGCTGGCAGGCCGCCTCCTTGTCCTCCAGCCGCTTCTCGGCGAGCCGCCGTTCCTGTTCCACCTGCGCCTTCGTCAGGCGGGTCCCCAGGTAGACCCCCGCAAGCGCGAGCGCGCACCCGCCCAGCGCCAGAAGAACCAACACGATAGCCTGCATGAAAAAATCTCCTTTATAAAAACAACTCCGATTCGTGTGGCTCTCGCTACCGCTCCGCAGAATGTTTCTACCAAAGGCTGTAGCATTCGCACTTCACGACCCTGTAGGTGATTGTTCTGTGACTGGCTTCTGCGAAGCCAGATATAGTCTGCGGAGCGGTAGCGAGAGCATCAATCATCGGAGTTTGCCAGCCTCTTTCTTGCCGGAGCAATAACGCGCAAAGGCCCGGTCCGCGAAATCGAGGAGCCAGTTCCAGTCGTAGCCCGTCATGCCGTGCTGGCCGCCCCGGCGCACGTACCCCAGATACGGGCCGATGCAGCGCGTGTCGAAGTTCGCCGGGAAACCGCCCTTCGGAAGCCCCGGCCTTCCCAGGAACTCCCATACCGGGGAAGCCGCCACGCACGCGAGCCATTCGCCCTTCGTATCGAACCATCCGCTGTTGAAGCCCTCCACGAGGACGGGGCGCGGCGCGATGGACGCAACGAGCAGATGCTGGTCGAACGCCATCGCCTGTTCGTTGTCGACGTACTTCGCGTAGGCCCGGCAGTACCAGTGCGGGAAGCTCGCCATCTCGGTGGAGACGTTCTCGCCGAAGTCGCGCTTGGCGAGTGGCACGCCGCCGCCACCCGTCTGGTTGGGGACGCAGATGGCGAACCGTTCGTCGCGCGAACAGGCGAGGAGCGGCGTCTTCGCGAGGCGCGAACAACCGGTCGCGACGCTCTTCGTCGCGTCGACCTCGGGAATCGTGAAGGCGAGGTCGAGCCCGCGCGAAAGCCCCCACGCCCACGCGCCGATCGCCGTGACGTTGTCCGTCGCGTTCGGGTCGCGCTTCGGCCAGAGCTCGAAGAGACCCGTGTAGGCGAGGTCCTCCGGATCGCCCTTGCGCACCTCCACGTCCGGCGACATCTCGCAGTAACAGGCGCTCAGGACGGCGTAGCCGCGCGCGAGGATCGTCTCCAGCGGGAACGGCGACGAGGTGTCCGTGCGCCGCCCCCGCGCACGGGTCTTCTCGGAGGCCCGGTGGTCCGTGATGTGGAACGTCGTCCCGTTCCGGCTCCAGCCCTGCTGGACAGGAATTTCGGGGTCCGTCGCGAGTTCGTGGTTCCCCCGGTAGTTCAAGAAGAGGATGACGGGGCACTTCTCCGCGTTCTCGCAGACGAGGCGCCCCTTCTCCCGCCTCGGCGCGAGGCCCGTGATGCGGTTGGGGAGGAAGAGAATCCAGTCGACGCGCGGACCCGTCTTGTCCTTCCTGAACCACATGTGGTACTGGCGGCGGATGCCGAGGCCGTCCAGCGTCACGCCCTCCTCGAACAGTTCCGCCACGACGGCCTCCGGCGGCGGCGGCGTGCGGCCGAACATCTCGCGCTCGAAGATCCGCACGATCTCGGCCCGCCGCGCCGGCCATTCGGAAGGATCCTTCAGTTTGCGTCCGTCCGCGAACGTCAGCGGATCCTCCAACGTGTAGGGGGCGACCTTCGCCTCGTCGTAGTTCGGCGGACGCGCCACGGTCCCCAACGCCACCAACGCGCCCAGCACCATCAATCCCGTCTTCACCTTCATACCCTCGTTCCTTCCTGTTCGCCGTTCCCCGCAGCGTGCGGCCGCAACACGTTGCGGCCCTCCCGCACAAACCACTTACCACTGAACAACTTAACCACTTAACAACTTAACTACTTAATCACTTAACCACTTAATCTTCCACAATGCGTACCGCGGCGATTGTCTTCGCGCCGGCGGCGAGCATGACGAGGCGGTCCACGCCCAGCGCCACGCCGCCGGTGGGCGGCATGAACTGCAGAAGACGCAGGAACTCCTCGTCGAGCGGGTAGTCGGCCTCGCCGATCCGCCGCCGTTCGGCGCGCGCCGCCTCGAAGCGCCGCCGCTGTTCCGCCGCGTCCGTCAGTTCCGTAAAGGCGTTTGCGAGCTCCATGCCGTCCACGTAGAGTTCCCAGCGTTCGGCCACGTCGCCGCGCAGTTTCGAGAGCGACGCGGCGGGGGGCGGGTAGTCGATGAGGAAGGTCGGTTCGCGGGGAAGATTCGGCTCGATCTTCGTCGCCATGTCGAAGTCGAAACGGTCCGCATCCCAGTCCGCGAACGGATCCCAGCCCGCGTAGGCGCGATAGGCGTCCCGCACGGTCAGGCGGCGGAACGGGCCGGCGGGGAATGGACGGAAGGTGCCGAGCACGTCCGCGACAAGCGCCTCCATGTCCGTGAGGATGTCCAGGTAATCCGCCTGTGCGCGGTACCATTCGAGCATCGTGAACTCGGGGTGGTGGCGGCTCCCGCGCTCCCCCTCGCGGAAGCACGGACCCATCTGCCAGATGCGCTCCAGACCGGAGGCGAGGAGCTTCTTCATCTGGAGCTCGGGGGAGGCGCGAAGGAACCAGCTGCCGCTCGCCGGACAGTCGATGTGCGGTTCGGGGGCCGGCGCGGGGATGCGCACGGGCGTCTCGACCTCGACGAACCCGCGCGCGTCGAAGAACGCGCGGATGCGGCGCAGCACCTGCGCGCGGAGGACCAGGTTCTCGGGCGTGGGCATGGCGCGCCTACTCCGCCACCTTCTTCGTCTTCAACGGCAGCGGCCAGCGCGCCGCCTCGACGGGGAAGGCGGTCATCATCGACTCGCGCGCGCCGGAGGCGGCATAGCTCCAGACGACGCGCTTGTCGCGCGTGATCTCGAAGGCCGTCGCGCGGCTGCCGTCTGCGGCGCCATTCGCGGAGGTGCCGACGACGAGGTTGCCGTCCGGCTTCTCCCAGATGCCGCAGAGGTTGTCCAGCTTGAGTTCCGGCGCGTCCGCGCAGGTGAACTGCCAGACGATGCGGTGGTCGGGCGTGAACTCGGTGATCGCGCCGAGGTGGGAGATGAGCGTGTTGCCGTTCGCGCGGCGGAGCGCGTCGAACGCGAGCGGGGCGTGTCCGCTCGCGAGGCGCGGCGTGGGCTGTTCCCACCCGAGCGTGCCGTGCGCGTCGTACTCGCGCACGACGTTCGCGCTCGAACAGCCGACGAGGTAGGTGCCCTGCGGCGTCTTGCGCACCATCCGGAAATGGCTGTGTACGCCGGGCATCTTCCCGTCCGCGCCGCGCGGGTCGGCCCTGAACTTCACGACGGGCTCGGTCGTGCCGGCCTTCAGCTCGGTGATGAAGTCCGTGCCGTTCTCGGCGACCACGATGTTCCCGTTCGGCAGGATCTCGAAGCCGAAGATCCCCTCCTTCGCACAGGGCTTGTAGAAGAGCTCGGTGCGCCCGGTCGTGATGTCCGTGCGGTAGAGGTCGCCGTTCGACCAGTAGACCCAGTTCTCATGCTGCCACACGCGGTGGATGTTGCCGCAGCCGGACTTCGACCACGCGATGCCGCCGTCCGGGACGACGAGGTACGCCCGCCCCGCCCCGCATGCGAGGAGCGGCAGTTCCATCCGCCCCTTCAGGGACGGTTCCGCGCACGCGAGCAGCGTGGCGCCCAGCACGGCCAGGACAAGAAGACGCTTCATGGCCTTACGATCCCGGATGGACGGGATGGCCGCCCGCCTTGCAGAGCGGGCACGCGGCGGGTTCCCAGGTGGTGGGCTGGATTTGCACGAGCGAGAACATCGGGATGTCGCCGAAGCGGACGGCGCCCTTCGAACGGTCCACGAGCAGCACGACGGCGGCGACCTCCGCGCCGGCGGCCTGCACGAGGTCGATCGTCTCCTGCACGCGGCCGCCCTTCGTGACGACGTCCTCGGCGACGACGTAGCGCTCGCCGGGCTTCAGGGCGAAGCGGCGCATCGCGAGCTTCGTGACGGGCTTCCCGGTCGCGTCCACGCCCTCGCCCGGCACCTTCTCCGCGTAGACGCACTTCGTGTCGAGCGCGCGGGCGACCTCGTGCCCCACGAGGATGCCGCCCACGGCGGGCGAGATGACGCCGTCGATGGGTCCGATGTCACAGGCGGCCTTCATCTTCGCGACGAGCTCGTCGCAGAGCTTCGCGGCGATGCGCGGATAGCGGAGCACGTTGGCGCACTGGAAGTAGCGGTCGGAGTGCAGCTTGGAGCGCAGCTCGAAGTGCCCGGTGAGCAGGGCACCGGTGTCGGCGAAAATCTTGAGAATGTCCTCTTCGGTCATCATGGTTTGTTTCCTTTATCTCTTTAGGCGGTAGTATAGCATACGTTGGGGGATTTTGGGCTCACGCCTCGTCGAGGGCGAGTTCGGCCATGACGGCGTCGCAGACCTCGAAGCCGCGCGCCGTGGGAACGAAGCGGCGGGGGGTAG
>CAKULR010000117.1 GCA_934667295.1 uncultured Kiritimatiellota bacterium | reverse complement strand
GCACGCGATTTCAAGGCGCACGCCCCGGTGCGCGCGGCACCAGGCCGTCACCTCCAGCAGGTCGTCGTAGCGGGCGGGGCGGTGGTAGTCAACCTCCGCATGCACGACGGGCAGCATCCACCCCTCGGCCTCGCACTGCCGGTAGGTGTAGCCGCACGCGCGCATCAGCTCGCTGCGCGCGCGCTCGAAGATCGTCAGATAGTTACCGTAGTACACCACGCCCATCTGGTCGGTGTCCGCATACGGCACCCGGTAGTCCATCGTTACTTTCAACATGGGAACAATTATAGCACATCCAAGGTCGCGCAGGAGCGCGCCCCTCCCGGAACTCAATCTCTCTAGCACTTAACTACTTAACCACTTAACTACTTAATTCCCACGGCTTCCGGTAGGCCTTCGTGAGCCAGGCCGCGTCGCCCGTGCCGTTCGCGAAGACGTTCCGCACGGGATCCCAGTCGAAACCCGCGTCGTGGACGTAGCTCAGGTTGCAGAGGTTGCAGAGGATCGACGCGCGCGCGCCGATCTCCGCCGACGAGCAGGGCTGCCGGCGCGCCTGGACGCAGGACACGAAGTCCGACGGATGCCCGTTCGCCTTGTAGAGCTGCACCTTCGCCTTCTTGAGCCCGAACGCCTTCGTCGCCCTGTTCACCGCATCGAGGAGGCTGCGGTCGTTCGCCGGGCGCGGCGGCTCGCCCTCGCGCGGGGCATGCCAGAAGGCGACGCGCGGCATCGCGTCGAAGGTCCCCTCGTTGAGCCGCGCCTGCAGGGCCGCGTCGGGCGCGACGCCCGCGCCGCGCCACACGGCGAGCCGCCCGCGGTTCACCGCCACGACGCCCTCCGTACCGTAGAAGACCACGCCCCAGGCGGAGCCGCCGTAGGGGTTGTGGCGGATGACGCAGCCGTCGGCGCAGACGAACGACATGCCGCGCTGGCGGCGACCGCCGTCGAAGGGGCCGCGCGAGGGCGCGAGCGTCGACTTGACGACCTTGACGGGGCCGCTTCCGTCGAGCCCCAGGCCCCACTGGGCGATGTCGAGGTGGTGCGCCCCCCAGTCCCCGCACATGCCGAGGCCGAAGTAGTCGTCGAAGCGCCAGAACATCGGGAAGAAATTGTGGACGCCGCGCGGCGCCAGACAGTCCGAATACCTGACGAGCGGCGCGCCGCCGCACCACATGTCGAAGTCGACGTCCGGGTTCGGCGCCCCCTCCGCCGCCGCGTTCGCGGGGTTCTCGAAGTCGCGGTGGGGACGGGACGGCCCGCCGTAGTTCACGTCCACGAGCGAGACGCGCCCGATGCCGCCGTTGCGCACGACCATGCACGCCGTGCGGAACTCGATCCCCGAGCGCTGCATCGCGCCCGTCTGGAGGATGCGCCCGTACTTCGCGGCGGCCGCCATCACGGCCTTCGCCTCCTCCACGGTGTGGGTGAGCGGCTTCTCGCAGTAGACGTCCTTCCCGGCCTTCATCGCCTCCACGGTCATGTAGGCATGCCAGTGGTCCGGCGTCGCGATGCACACCATGTCGATGGAGGGGTCGGCGAGGACGGCGCGGAAGTCGGCCACCGCGCGGCAGGCCGTCCCCGGCACGCCGAGCTGCGGGTTGGCCGCGTAGTAGTCGTTCACCACGCGCGCGCGGTCCTCGCGGCGCACGCGGTCGCAGTCGCACACCGCCGTCACGACGAGGTTCGGCTGACCCAGGAACGCATGCAGGAGGCCACGCCCCTGCTTGCCCGCGCCGATGAGCGCGAGCGTCGCCTTGCCGACGACGTTCCGTCCGTACCCGATGAACGGGAACGCGGCGGCGGCGAAGAGGCCGCCCGTCACGAACGCACGGCGGCTGACTGGTCGATTCAACGTTTTCATGCCGTTAGTATAGCATATTGCCGCCGAGGGCGGACCAGCTTCCCGCATACCCGCCTATTTACCGCCACATAGACGCGAAGACTCCGGAATGAGCACGCCGTCTGCAAGAAGCGCCGCCTGCACATCGCGGATGGCCGTCTCGTACAAACGGCGCGGCGTCAACCCGCGCGCGGCGCACATCGCCGCCGCCGTTCCGGCAGCCTGTCCCTGGACGGCGCAGGTGCCGCCGACGCGCGTCGAACCAAGTGCGAGATGCGTGACGGATATGTTCCGTCCGGCCATCAGGAGATTCGGAATGTCCTTTGAATAAAGCGCGCGCAGAGGAATCGAATAGATCGGGACGTTCCTCGGATGCGTTCCCCTGCCCCATCCCGTCGAATCGACACTCTGCATCCCAAGGACATCGTGGACGTCAAGCCCCCAGCCACCATAAGCGACGCGGTCGTCGAACATCCGCCCCGCCAACAGGTCGTTCGCCGTCAGGACGACGTCGCCGACGAGACGCCGGGATTCGCGGCGGCCGTTGATGAACGGCAGATAGACGAGTTCGGCCCGCCTCGCCTGCTCCCTGAGCGGCGAGGCGTTCTTGAGCCATCCCCAATAGGCGAAATTGTAGCGGACAAGCTCATCCCGCGCCTCTTCTCCTCCCATCAGGTCATCGAGGTCGTTCGGATGTTCCAGCCACCACGGCGACACAAGGCCCTGCGGTTTCCGCGTAAAACCCTTCGGAAGGACATCCGCCCATGCCGGCGTCTCAAACGATACGTCTTCGTCGCGCAGCCTATACCCATACGACCGCAGACAACCGCTCATCGTCATTCCGTCCGCCTTCTCCGGTGCAAGGTCTTTCGGCTCGTCGAATTCCGAAGCCGCCTCCCGTCCCATCCGATAGGTCGCACCCGCATGGTAGCCGAGCCATCCGTCGCCCGTGGCGTCGACAAACACCCTGCCGCGAACATGGCGGCGCGCACCCGTGAGCGTGTCACGCACGACGGCGAACCGAATGGCGCGGTTCCGCCCCTTCTCGCGGCTTTCCGCATCCGTGCCAATGACGCGCGCGTTTGAAAAGACGACGAGGTTCGTCACCCCGGCGACAAGACGCGCCGCCGCCGCCGAAAGACCCTTTTCACCCGGCCGCTTGAGCGCGTTCCATTCGCGGACGATGCCGCGTTCCGTCCACGACTTGGGATGATGCCACGTTGCCGCACCGCCCGTGCCAATGCCAATTTCAGACGAGCAGTTCCCGCCAAGGACGGGCCGATCATTGACCAAGGCCGTACGCGCGCCTTGCCGGGCGGCGGCAACCGCCGCACAGAGGCCCGCCGGGCCCGCACCGGCCACAACGACGTCGAACGTCTCCGTCTCGACGGGCGGAGGCGGCGGACAACACGCCGCGCGCAGGGATTCCGTCAGGACCTCGGACGGTGTCTCCTTCAGGTCGTCCGTGAGGAAAACCGCGTCACAGCGTGCAAAGGCGCCGCTCAGGTCTTCGAGCGCGAGTTCATGCACACCGGCCGCGAGCGTCACCTCTCCGGCCTTCTCCCACGTCCAACCCCGCCTCCCCGACGCGCCGAGGACATGCGGCAGCCGCTGTCCGTCCAACGCAAGCGCAAAGCGCCCGGGATGGAAAGCCGGCACCCAGTCCTTGACCCGCGCCCACGCCGCGAAACGCGCGGCCTTCTCCACGTGTATGCGCGTCTTCGCCGAACCGATCGGCTTCAGGACGCCCGGCGCAAGCAGGTAGGCCGATCCCATCAGATGCGTAAACTGCGTATCAACCTTCCACGCGCCCTTCTCGGCGAAATCCTCCGCCTCGATCCAGATGCGCGCAACAGTGGCCGGCCGCTCGTCCCAATCATACGTCACGGTGTCCCCGTCACCGAAGCGCCACCGCTGCGGACGCGGCGTCTCCAGCCAGTCGAGCGGTTCGCCCGTCTCCGTCGTCCGGGAGGCGGTCTTCCACGCCGCCCCCAGCGCACGCGCGACCTCGGGATCCGCCGCGAGGCTCCGCTTCCAGCTCGTGAAGAGCGCCGTGCCGCTGCGTGCGACGAGGTCGAGCCACTGGCGGTTCAGGCGCCACGGGACGTCGCCCGCGTTCACGAGGCCCACGCAGTCGCCGTCGTTCAGGTAGAACGTGCCGTTGTGGATGGCCCGCATGCCGAGCGTGTTCGGCCCCATCTTCCGCGTGCGCGCCCACTCGCGCCCGCTCGTGTCGTCGCCCGTGCGTTGCAGTTCGAAGAGCCCGGCGGCGAAATGGTCGATCGCGTTGCAGCCGATGATCAGCATCCGGTCGCCCGCCGCCTCGCGCATCGCCCGATAGAGTCCGCGCACGACCTCCGCCGTCGTCCGCGAACGGTCGCGCCACGCCGCCAGCGGCTTCTTCACGGGCGAGTCCTCAAGCTCGAATCCCCAGGTGAAGCCCCAGTCGTAGGTGATGAAGTCAATCTTGACGAGCTCCATGCCCCAGTCGGCGAAGCGGGCGAGCTCGGCGCGCAGGCGCCGTTCCCACTTGGGATCCGTCGGATCGACGGGCAGGGCCTCCTTGCCCTCGTCCGGGTCGAAGGGACGGTACCAGAGGCCCGGCCGCGCGCCCAGCGCCTTCACGCGCCGCGCGAACGCATCCATCGGCATCCCCCAGTTCGGATTGACCGCGCCCCACTGTCCGCCCGGCTTCGAGGGATCACCGCCGCGCTTGAGCGCGTTCTGCCAGCCGTCGTCCACGACGACGAACGGACGGTTCGCCACGGGCGCGCCCGGCTGGGCGTCCATCGCCTCGACGAGGAACTTCGCGTCGGCCAGGAAGTTCGTCGCCGTGTTCTTCCCGTAGGCGCAGTACCAGTCGTTGTAGCCGTAGACCGGCGCGGACGGGAGGCGCGGCGCGGGGCACATCGCGCGGCAGAACGCGCGCCCCGCCGCGAACGGACGCTCCCCTTCCGCGCCCTTGCGGGAGACGAGCGTGCAGAGCGCAAGCGCGCGGTTCCCCAGTTCCACGGGCGACGAACCGGCCCGCACGTCGAGGCTCAGCGTCAGGCGGTCCGGGAAGACCCGCCAGCACGCGAAGGCGTTCGGCTGCACCTTCACGCCGTAGCCGTCGGTGCGCGTGCCGTCCGTCGCGAGGAAGTACCACGCCATCGCCCCGCCGCGCGGGACTTTCGGCGCGTCGACGCGCCGCCAGGCGCTGTCACCGTAGGTGCGCTCCCACATGTCGCCGAGCACCTTCGTCTCCGCCCCGAGGCGTCCCCGCCAGACGAGCTCGACGCGCGACGCCGTGCCGCCGTTCAGGGTGAGCGTGCCGTCGCCCGCCAGGGCAACGCGCGCGCCGGCGGGCTGCCCGTCGACCCGTACGGCGTCCGGCGCCATCAAGTCGATGAAGTCCATCGCCGGAACCGCTCCGGCAACCAGCATCATGAGGGGGAACAACATCCGTTTCATGGTCATCTCCAGTTTCTGCATCGTTTGAAAGGCAAAGCGGGTCACACGACGGCGGCGACGATCTCGGGCCATCCCGCGACGCGCGTCATGTTGGGGGCGAGGGGATAGGCGCGGTTCCAGGGGCGGTCGTAGACGAAAATGCGCGTCGCGGGCCAGGCCGCCGCGAGATGCCGTAGCACGGCGGGCGAGTCGTCGACGACGACGTCGTAGCGGCGCGCCAGCAGTTCGTCGAGCGGAACGGTGGGCGGATCGTCCGGATTGCGGGCATAGTGGGCGGCGCGCCCGTACTTGTCCACGTAGCTGACGG
>CAKULR010000116.1 GCA_934667295.1 uncultured Kiritimatiellota bacterium | reverse complement strand
TTGATTCTCCCCAGTGTGAAAACAACTCCGATTCGTGTGGCTCTCGCTACCGCTCCGCAGAATGTTTCTGCCAAAGGTTGCAACATTCGCACTTCACGACCCTGCAGGCGATTGTCTTGTGACTGGCTTCTGCGAAGCCAGATACAGTCTGCGGAGCGGGAATGCGCCGCAGAAGCTTGCTTCGGAGGGTAGCCGTAGTAGGCCGCGCGAGAGCATCAATCATCGGAGTTTATCAACCTCTTTCTCTTTCATTGCCGGAGTAATATGTGTTACTGGAGACGGTACGGTGAGAGCCGGTTATGGTATACTGTACAGCAAAGAGGGTGGTAGGCATGCGGCCCTCTTCAACAGGTGATCGGCAATGTATTTGTGATATGAGCGAGAGATCCAGAGTTGCGGAGTTTGTTTCCTTTTGCGTTGAGACCTTTGCCAACGCGAAGGGTAGGTCTGGGTTTGACGTGTTCAGGCTTTTTGAAGCCTGCGGGTTGGTGGATTACCTTGATGAAGGTTATGAGGTCCTTCATACGCAAGGGCGCGGGTGGCTTCTGTCCGATATGGAAGACTATCTTAGGGTTCGTGGAGTTGCGGCATGAGACTGTATCATGGAGCGTTGGAACGAGTCGAAATGCCCCGGATTATGCCGAGGGGACTTTATCGTCCCTTGGACTTCGGAACTGGTTTCTATACGACGACTGATCTTGAACAGGCGAAGCGCTGGGTTCTCAATCGACTGGCGCACTTCAAGAAAGAGGGATGTGGATTCGTTTCCGTTTATGAGTTTGACGAACGCGCGTCGGCAAATCTCAGCATAAGGAGATTTGAGGGCGTCTGCGTGGCGTGGTTGCGGTTTATTGCCGCGAACAGGTTGCGCAACAACGTCCCTCATGATTTTGACATTGTGGCTGGCCCTGTGGCGAATGACCGAGTCTATACGGTTCTGTCGCTCTATGAGGCTGGGTTCTATGATGAGCAAGAGGCGATGAAGAAGATGAAAGGGTATCGCCTTGCGGATCAGTATCTCTTTCACACGGATCGGTCTTTGGCGATGCTGCGGTATGTGACGAGTCTGGAGGTGTCGAGATGAATGTGCGGGATTCCTTCGACCAGAAAACGTTGCATCTCATCTTGCCCTCGAAGATTGCCCTAGTAGTGGATTTACTTTCCAAGTCGAGCGGAGAAGATCCTGTCGCCTTGATGAAGAGGTTCTATGCGTCGAAGACGTATGCCGAGCTGTGCGACGAATCTTCCAAGTATTGGTGGTTCAGTCCGGCGGAACTTTGTGAGCTCTATAAGCGTGAACTGTCAGTAAAAGGAACTGACGGAAAAATGGATTGACGCTGAAGCGTCTGGATAATCCGCCGATTCTGCCCCCCCCCTGTGGCGGAGGTTCGCGAGGTACGCGACAAGTAGGCGTCGTCGTAGGTGGTTGAGAGGTCGATGATACGGTCGTCGTCGCGAACGAAATCCTAACAGTCCGCACACCGGGTTCTAACCGGGAAAGTTCATACTGTGCGGCGATGAACACAAAAGGACTCTCAATCGACGCGCTCTTCAGGGGCCTGTGCCGCACCGGTGCGGCGCTGGGGCTCCTCCTCGCCGTCGCCCTGGCCGCCGCGCTCGTGTGGGCGTCGGCGGATCTCTGGAAGACGCAGGGGCTGCGCTTCCTCTTCTCCGACGACTGGAATCCCGCCGGCGGCTCGTTTGGCGCGGCGGGCGCAGTCGTCGGCACGCTCGTGACGACCGGCCTCGCGCTCGTCGTCGCCGTGCCGCTCGCGTTCGCGGCGGCGCTCTTCGTGAACGCCGCGCCGCCGTGGCTGGGGCGTCCGCTCGCCCACGCGCTTGATCTGCTCGCGGCGATTCCGAGCGTCGTGTACGGCATGTGGGGGCTCTTCGTCCTTTGCCCGCTCCTCCAGACCGCGCTCGCGGCGGTGGGGGTGGAGACGACGGGCTTTGGCCTGTTGGCCGCCGCGCTCGTCCTCGCGCTGATGGTGCTGCCCTACGTGGCGGCGGTCATGCGCGACGCGCTCGCGCAGACGCCCCCGGCGCTCCTCGAATCGGCGGCGGGCGTCGGCTGCACGCGCTGGGAGGCGATGTGGCACGTCGTCGTGCGGGCGCAGAAGCGCGCGTTCGTCGGCGGCATCCTCATCGGCCTCGGGCGCGCGCTCGGCGAGACGATGGCCGTCCTCTTCGTCTGCGGCGGCGTGGCGGCGCTGCCGACGAGCCTCTTCGACGGCTGCACGACGATCGCGGCGACGCTCGCGAACGACTTCGCCGAGGCGAACGGACTCCACAAGAGCGCGCTCTTCGCGCTCGGCGGCACGCTCCTCGCGGTGGAGTGCGTCATCCAGATCGCGGCACAGCGGCTGCTGCGGGAAAGAAGGTAACGGAATGGAAACGCGGAAGAAGACGGGACGGAAGATCGTCGATGTCGCGGTGCGCGGCTGTTCGCTCGTGGCGACCGTGCTTGCGCTCGCGCTGATGGGGTGGATCCTCTGGACGGTCGTCCGCGAGGGCGCGGGAGCGCTCTCGTGGGACCTCCTCATCCATCGCTCGCGGCCCTACGGCGAACCGGGCGGCGGCATCGCGAACGCGCTCGTCGGCACGCTCGTCATCACGCTCGGCGCGGCGGCGCTCGCGATCCCCTCGGCACTCCTCGCGGGCATCGGGCTTGCGGAGTTCGGCGGCAAGGGGCGCTTCACGGGGATCTGCCGCTTCGCGATCAACCTCCTGATGGGCGTGCCGAGCGTGATCGTGGGGCTTTTCGTCTACGGCGTCCTCGTCGTCCCGACGGGACACTTCTCGGGCTTCGCGGGATCGGTCGCGCTCGCGATGCTCATGTTCGCCGTCGCGGTGCGTACGACCGAGGACCAAATCTCGCTCGTGCCCGTCGCCCTGCGCGAGGCGGGGCTTGCGCTTGGCGCGTCCCGGACGCGCGTGACACTCGGGCTCGTCTGCCGCGACGCCGCGCGCGGCATGCTCACGGGCATCCTCCTCGCCGTCGCGCGCGTCGCGGGCGAGACCGCGCCGCTCCTCTTCACGGCGCTCTACGCGGACGACTGGCCGACGAACTACTTCGGCGGCCCCACGCCGTCCATCCCCGTCCTCATCGCGAACAACACGCTCGATTCGCCGTTCGAGGAGGTCCAACGCGTCGGCTGGAGCGCGGCGCTCGTCATCGCCGGAGCCATCCTCGCGCTCAACGTCGCCGTGCGCTTCTTCGCCCGCCCGCGCCGGGAAGGGCGTCCGTGAGGTTCATGAAGGTGAAAGGAAGGAATTTATGGAGAAGAGATACAAGATCAAAACGAAGGGCCTGAACTTCTTCTACGGAGACCGCCAGGCGCTCTTCGAGAACGACCTCGCCGTCGAGGCGAACAGGATCACCGCCGTGATCGGGCCCTCCGGGTGCGGCAAGTCGACGCACCTGCGCGTCTACAACCGCATCTTCGAGCTGCACCGCGGCCAGCGCGCCGAGGGGGAGGTGCTGCTGGACGGGAAGAACATCCTCGACCCGGACGTCGATCTCCTCGACCTGCGCCGCCGCGTGGGCATGATCTTCCAGAAGCCGACGCCGTTCCCGATGAGCGTCTACGACAACGTGGCCTACCCCGTGCGCCTCCACTTCAAGGCGACCCGCCGCGAGCTCGACGACCGCGTGGAGGAGGCGCTGCGGGGCGCGGCGCTCTGGGACGAGGTGAAGGACAAGCTGCGGGAGCCGGGCACGGCGCTGTCGGGCGGGCAGCAGCAGCGGCTCTGCATCGCGCGGGCGATCGCGGCGCAGCCGGAGGTGCTGCTGATGGACGAGCCGACGAGCGCCATCGACCCCGTCGGCACGCTCAAGATCGAGGAGCTGATGGACCGCCTGCGCAGGACGTTCACGATCGTGATCGTGACGCACAACATGCAGCAGGCCTCGCGCATCTCCGACGTGACGGCCTTCTTCTACAAGGGGCGCATCGTCGAGGTCGGGCCGACGAAGCAGATCTTCCAGAACCCGAAGAACAAACAGACCGAGGACTACGTGTCCGGGAGGTTCGGCTGAGATGAAAGTCCACTTCGAAAAGGCCCTGGCGCGCCTGGAGCGCCTGCTGGACGAACACGCGCACCGCGCGCAGGAGGCCGTCGCCTCCGCCGTGGAGGCGATGGAGACGGGGAACGCGAACCTCGCGGCGTGCGTGGTCGCGGGCGACCGGGAGCTCGACCTCGCCGAGACCCACATCGAGGAGACGTGCCTCGAAATCCTCGCCCTCTACCAGCCCGTCGCGGGCGACCTGCGGCGCGTGATGACGATCTTCAAGGTGAACGGCGAGATCGAGCGCGCGGGCGACCTTGCCGTCGCCATCGCCCGGCACGTGGCGGCCGTCGCCGCGCGGCCGCCGGCGATTCCGTGGAGCTTCGCCGAGATCGGCACGCGGGCGCGGGAGCAGTTCGCGGCCGCGCTGCGGACGCTGCGCGAGCACGACGCCACGGGCGCCCATGCCGTCATCGAGGCCGACGACGCCATCGACGCGCTCTACCGCGCGGGCGCGGCGCGCGCGGCGGCGTGCATCCGGGAGGACCCGGCGGGGGCGAACGCCTACCTCGCCGCGCTCTCGGTCTTCCGCGCGCTCGAACGGGTGGGGGACGTGGCGACGAACATCGCCGAGGACGTGATCTACCTCGAAACGGCGGAGCTCGTGCGCCACGGCTGAACGCGCGGGCGGCGTGCGCGGGAGGGGGATGTGGTATAATGGACGGCGTGGAAGCCTGTCCGATTGCCATTGTCGGCGTGTCGTGCCGATTCGCGGGGGCGCCCGATCCGGGCGCCTTCTGGCGCTTGGTCATGCACCGGGAGAGCGCGCTCGTGCCGTTCGGGGCCGACCGCGCGCTCGCGCCGGGGGCGCAGAACCTCTTCCCCGGGCGGATCTATCCGACGCATGGTGGTTTGCTGGGGGACCTCTATGCGTGCGTGCCGCGCGACATCACGTTCCCGCGCCAGATCAACGCGGGCGAGAACCAGGACCTCTATTTCGCCGTGCAGCTCGCGTTCGACGCACTGGCGGACGCGGGGATGCGTCCGCACGCGCCGGAGCCGGAACGGGGCACGGTGCGCTTCGGATACGCGCCGCCGTTCAGCACGTCCACGATGAACTGGCTGCAGCACACGTTCTTCGTGGACCAGACGATGGACATTCTCCAGCGCTCCTTCCGCACGGCCCCCGCCGAGTCGCTGAACGAGGTGCGGGCGAAGCTCGTGGAGTCCTTGCCCGCGCCCGACGCGGCGAGCTTCCTCTCCGGCGCGGGGCACCGCATCGCCGACTGGATCGCGCGCGAATGCTCGTTCTCGGGCGGCGCGACGACGCTCGACGCCGGCGCGCTCTCGGGCATCGCGGCCCTGCGCGCGGCGATGGACGACCTGCGGAGCGGGCGTGCGGACATCGCGCTCGCAGGTGCGCTCACGCCGCCCCTGAGCCGGGCCCTGCTGGAGGGCCTTTCGGGCGAGATCCCCTTTTCGGACGCGGCGGACTTCGCGCCGTTCGACCGGGACGCGAAGGGGACGATCCCCGGCGAGGGTGGGGCGTTCTTCGTCCTCAAGCGCGAGGCGGACGCCCTCCGGGCGCATGACCGCAGCTACGCGCT
>CAKULR010000115.1 GCA_934667295.1 uncultured Kiritimatiellota bacterium | reverse complement strand
ACGGTGGTAGGGGCCGACGTCCTCGGCGGCCCGCCCCGTGCGCGTGGTGAAAAAAACTTAAAACTTACAATTGACAGGGGGGGGGGTGCGGATTGTATACTATGAGGCATGAAAATGAAAATCATGCCGCGTGCCGTCCTGACGGCGTTCGCCACCCTGCTTGCGGGCGTGGCCTTTTCCGCGACGAACTACGTCGTGCCCTGGTATGTGAACCCGGCCCTGCGCGCGCAGGTGCGCCTCGGCGACGGGGTGCCGCGTGTGACGACGCTCGCCGTCGACCCGACCGGCGCCTACCTCGCGCTGGGCGCGGAGGCGGATGAGTCGGATGCGTCGTACGCGAACATCCAGGCCTACAAGGTCGCCGAACTCGCCGCCGCGAAGAACGTCGTCACGAACGGCTTCACGGGGCGGCTCGCCTCCTCCGCCGCCGGCCTCGACGCGGCGCCGCTCGTGGCGGCGAACGCGGCGGCGGGCCTGGTCGTGGCCGTCAACGCCGACCTCACGGCGGGCGCGCGCTTCACGTGCGGCGCCAACCGCTGGATCGGGCGCATGGCGCCGGAGGCCGTGACGTTCGACGCGCCCGAGCCGGTTTCCGCCTTCGCCCTCAACGCGGCGGGGACGGCGGCCTGGGCGAACGCGGCGTCGGACGGGCGGACGGGGCTGGTGGTGGAATGGACGTTCGCGGAACGCGCGTTCACGCGGGGACGGGAGATCGCGACGGGCCTTTCGGTCGTGAAGGGCCTCGGCGTCTACACCTACAACGGCGCGGAGTACGTCGTGGTGGGCGAAGGGGACGCGACGGCGGCGACGGCGGGCGAGATCCGCTTCGTGGACACCGCGAGCGGCGCGGTGACGACGTTCGTTTCGGATGCGGCGCACCTCGGCGCGGGCGTTGTCTCCATCCGCATGAGCCACCTCGGTTTCTTCCGTCCGCGCCTCTATGCGCTCCTCGCGACGGGCGACATCGTCTGCTACACCTGTCGCCCCGAAAAGGCGTCCGGACAGGCGCTCTACAGCCGGACGGTCCCGAACGCGGACCTGCTGGCGGCAGCGCAGGCGCCGTGGACGGGTGACCACGCGCAGGTCACGGCCTTCGAGGTGTTCCCGGACGGCGGGACGGCGGCGGTTGCCTACCACCTCCGCGCGGACGACGCGACCGAGGCGACGGGGCCCGCGTACCTCGCGCTCCTCAAGCACACGCCCCGCAGATGGACGCTCTATGAGAAGGACGACGCGGGCAACCCGCGCCTCGGCGTCGCGCGGACGCTCACGGACGGCCTCTGGCAGCTCAACTACACCTGGGGCAGCAGCGGCGACATCTGGATCGGGTTCAACGACGGCAAGTTCGGCAGCGCCTGGGTCAACGACGAGATGCACGAATACCTCGACTTCTCGGGCGGCGTCGCCTACAAGGCCTCCACGGGTTCGGCCCAGTCGATCTGCGGCAACTACATCCGCGCGCTCGGGACGAACGGCGTGTCGCGGTGGAGGGGGCCGCGCGTTCTCCTGCATTCGCCCCGGCTCAGCGATTTCGGCGACAAGGCGAAGGGATGGGACGGCGAGGGGAACTACGAGGAGGTCGTGATCGACGTGCCCAACCTCACATGGATGAGTTCGTGGTCGGGCCCCACGCCCAACCAGAAGTACATCATCTACAACATGCCCAAGCTGACGGTGGCGCCCTATGTGATGCTGTACGCGAACAACGGGAAATACTACGGCGACCTCTGCCGGTTCGAGGAGCAGAACTTCGACGTGCTCGCGACCGTGCATGACCGGGCCTTCCGGAACTGGAATGCGTCGGGCGTGCTGTCGCTCCCGAAGGCGACGGTCCTCTCCAACGACTGCTTCCGTTCGTGCCGTTCCATGACGGAGGCGAAGCTGGGGACGACCGCCACCGCGACGATGCAGTTCTACAGTGCGGCGTTTTCCGGCAACACGGCGCTGAAGAAGGTCACGCTCGGCAGCACGGGCGGCGTCCGGTTCCACGCGGCCAACGTCTTCGCGGGGTGTCCGCTGGAGGAGGTCACGCTGGGGGGACCCGTGCCGACGGTGGACGACGGGCTTTCCGTCGTGTGGCCCGACACGGCGGAGCGGACGATGGTCTTCGCCGTGCCGCGCGGCGATGCCGCCTGGGAGGCGGTCCTCGCCGACCCGAACAAGCTGAAGGCGCGCCTGACGGTGGCGGAGCAGGAGGCGTTCTTCGTCGCCCATCCGGGCCGCCACATCCCGTTCGGCGTCGTCGACAGGAGCGTGTTCCACACGGCCCACGACCAGCTCGTCGCCTACAACGACCAGCCCGGCGGCTGCGCGCTCACGATCGAGCGGGACACCTTCTTCGACGACGACGTGACGGTGGCAAGCGACCGTGCGCCGACGGCCGACGGACGCTACATGCCGGGGACGACGGTGACGCTGACGGCGAAGCCCGGCGCGACGGGCACGTTCCGCCGCTGCTACGGCGACGTGCCGGGCGGGGGCGACGACCAGGCGACCGTGACGATCACGCTCACGAACGACGTCTGGCTCTACTGCCGCGTCGTCCATCCGTGGACGCTCGCGCCCGACAAGCGGACGGCCTCGAACGGCAACTTCACCGTCAACTGCCGCGTCACCGGGGATGCCGCGAACCGCGCGCTCGCGCTCGGACACTGGACATGTGGCGGACACTACGCGGACGACGACGTGTGGCAGGGCGTGTGCGACCTCGGCGGTCCCGTCCGGCTGGACGGCGATGCGACGCCCTGGACGTTCGTCGAGTGGGGCGATGCCCAGGGTGCGCTCTGCGCGACAAAGCACGGGAAGGGCGCCGCCGACACACTCCTCTCGCCCGGCACGTTGCGGACGATGACGGGGAACCAGTTCCTGCATCAGGCCAGTAGGCCCGACATGCGTTCCTACCTGACGTTCATTTTCGACGAACCGACGATGACGGGGACGTGGCGGAATTGGGCGACGTGCGGGCAGTTCGACCTGACGCGGCTCGTCCTGCAGCTGCCCGGCCTCGCGGCGTTCGCGGGCGATGCGGGAATCTGGCAGATGCCGCTTTCGGAGACGAAGTTCGACTGGTGGAATCTGAGCGGGTTGACGGCGCTGGGCGCTACTTCCTGGGCAGCTCTTGGAAACTGGGAGTACTGGGCCCCCGCGTCCGGGAACCTGGCCCTGCCCGCCCTGCGCACGGTGGAGTGGATGTCCGGGAAGGGCGCGGCGCTTGCCAAGATGCCTTCCGTTGAGTCGATCGCGCTTGGCGGACGGACGAAGGCCGACACGGTGACGAATCTCTGCCAGGGTGCGTTCAAGAGCGACAAGAAGCTGCGGTCGCTGACGCTCTACAACGGGGCGGACCTCGTCGTGGGCGCGGAGCCGCTTGCCGCGACGCCCGCGCTCCGCGAGGTCTGGCTGCAAGGGGCCGCGCCGGGCGAGGTGGCCGTCTCGAACCTCTTCTCCAGCGTGGCGGCGGCGGAGACGAAGCCGCTGAAGCTCTACGTCTCGCGTCTCATGAAGGGCTGGACGACGGCGGCGTACCTCGACGCGCCGACGGACGCGGAGCGGGCCGAGGCGCCGGGCGAGAAGGTCTTCGCGGTCTATCGCGGCGCGGGCGCGGCGGCGGGGACGGGCAAGGCGCTCGTCATCCACCGCGCGGGCCCCTACGACCCGGCGAACACGATCCTCATCCTCCGCTAGCGCCGTTGGCTCCGGTCGCAACAAGTTGCGACCCTCCCGGGATGGTCGCGCTCCCGCGCGACCTCCTTCTCTTGTTTTACCCTCCCGAATCGGGTATACTATCACCCCGGTTTTTGATCACCCATTAAGTTAAGGACAAGCGGCAGATGAAGCGTACGGACGTGGACAAGGTTCTGATCATCGGATCGGGCCCGATCGTGATCGGGCAGGCGTGTGAATTCGACTATTCGGGCACGCAGGCGTGCAAGGCCCTGCGGGCGTGCGGCTACAAGGTCGTATTGGTGAACTCGAACCCGGCGACCATCATGACGGACCCGGTGATGGCGGACGCGACGTACATCGAACCGCTGAACGCGGAGCGCCTGGAGCAGATCATCGCGAAGGAGCGTCCCGACGCCATTCTGCCGAACCTCGGCGGCCAGACGGGCCTCAACCTCTCGATGGAGCTCGCGAAGAAGGGCATCCTCGACAAGTACGGCGTGAAGGTGATCGGCGTCAACCTGGACGCCATCGAGCGCGGCGAGGACCGCGAGGTCTTCAAGGAGACGATGCAGAGGCTCGGCATCGAGACGCCGCGGTCGGGCATCGTCCACGACGTGGAGGCCGCCGTGAAGCTCGTCCGGGACGAGATCGGCTATCCCGTCGTCGTGCGCCCCGCCTACACGATGGGCGGCGCGGGCGGCGGCTTCTGCTACAACGAGGAGGAGCTGCGCACGATCTGCGCGCGCGGCCTTGACGCCTCGCTCACGCACCAGTGCCTCATCGAGGAGTCGATTCTCAACTGGGAGGAGCTGGAGGTTGAGGTCGTGCGCGACGCGAAGAACCAGATGATCGCCGTCTGCTTCATCGAGAACATCGACGCGGTGGGCGTCCACACGGGCGACAGCTTCTGCGCGGCGCCGTTCCTCACGATTTCGAAGGAGCTGCAGGAGCGCCTCCAGCGCGATGCCTTCAAGATCGTCGAGTCGATCGGCGTGATCGGCGGCACGAACGTGCAGTTCGCGCACGACCCGAAGACGGGCCGCGTCGTCATCATCGAGATCAACCCGCGCACGTCCCGCTCGTCGGCCCTCGCGTCGAAGGCGACGGGCTTCCCCATCGCGCTCGTCTCTGCGAAGCTCGCGGCGGGCATGACGATGGACGAGATCCCCTACTGGCGCGACGGGACGCTGGAGAAGTACACGCCGGGCGGGGACTACGTGGTCCTCAAGTTCGCGCGCTGGGCGTTCGAGAAGTTCCGCGCCGTCGAGGACCGCCTCGGCACGCAGATGAAGGCCGTGGGCGAGGTGATGTCCATCGGCAAGACCTACAAGGAGGCCCTGCAGAAGGCGATCCGCGGACTGGAGCGGGGGCGCGCGGGGCTCGGCTTCGCGAAGGACTTCCACGAGAAGTCGCTGGACGAGCTCCTGAAGCTGCTCGCCGTCCCGAACAGCGAGCGCCACTTCCAGATGTACGAGGCCCTGCGCAAGGGCGCGACGGACGAGCAGATCTTCAGCCTGACGGGCGTGAAGGCGTACTTCGTCGACCAGATGCGCGAACTCGTCGAGGAGGAGGAGAAGATCCTCGCCTACAAGGGCACGCTGCCGCCGGACGACCTGCTCGTGCAGGCGAAGAAGGACGGCTTCAGCGACAAGTACCTCGCGCAGCTCCTCAAGATGCCGGAGAAGGCGATCCGCGAACGGCGCGAGGTGCTGGGGTGCGTCGAGACGTGGCACGCCGTGCCGGTCTCGGGCGTCGAGGACGAGGCCTACTACTATTCGTCCTACAACGGCGTGAGGAGCGAGGTGCCCGTCTCGGACGGGCGGAAGAAGATCATGATCCTCGGCGGCGGACCGAACCGCATCGGCCAGGGCATCGAGTTCGACTACTGCTGCACGCACGCGGCCCTCGCGATGCGCGAGCGGGGCTACGAGACGATCATGGTCAACTGCAACCCCGAGACCGTCTCGCCCGACTACGACACCTCCGACCGGCTCTACTTCGAGCCCGTCACGCTGGAGGACGTGCTGCAGATCTACCGCGCGGA
>CAKULR010000114.1 GCA_934667295.1 uncultured Kiritimatiellota bacterium | reverse complement strand
TCCGTTCCCCGGACCGGAACCGCGCTCGGCAGACCGCATCCCGAACAGACGTTCTTCGACGAAACGCCGAACGTGTGGGTGGCGGGCCATCCCGCCACCGTGACGGACGGCGAATGGGCCACCCGCGAGACGCTTCGTACCGTGGTTGCGCCGTACTGGCCCGTCCGTGCCGTCGAATCGCTCCATGCGAACGCGGGCGGTTCGCTTTTTTCTCCCCGTTATGGGAGGCTGTCCGCCGCGCGCACCGCCTTTTTCTCCGAGGATCTCCTTTTTACGCTCTGCCGCACGCATGGCACGGTCCAGTCGGCCGGCGGCAACGTGACGCGCGGGCGCGTCGCGGAGGCGACGGGGCTTGTGCTGTTGAACGAGTTCTCCGTTCCGTGCCATACCGGCGCCGTCGATGCGATGCGGACCAACGCGGCGGATGTCTGCATGCTCGTGCCGTCCCTGGGGCAGGTCGCCGTCGCCGCGCCGCAGGGGGGCGCGCTCACGGGCATTCACAACGCGAGCTACGGGTGGGGCGCGCCGAACGCGGGTCTTGTGCTGTCGGACGGCTATTCCGCGACGCTGGGGTACCTGACGCTCCGCCGTCTCTTCGTGACGGGCGACGCAACCTGCGGACTCGCCTTTCGGCATGCACGGCAACAGTATGCGCTCGACTATTCGCCGAAGAAGACGCGCCTCGTCGTCCTCTGCGAGCAGTTCTTCTTCGGCGATCCGTCCGTCGGCTTCCCGGCGGTGGACGATCGGATGAATGCGATGTTGCCGGCGGACGGGCGTTTCGCGGAGGATTGGACGAGCGTGGCGGGAACGTGCGGGGACGGTGCCTGGACGGGACCGGGACGGATGCGGGTGATGGACGAACTGCGGTGTGCCGGAACGGCGCTGGAACTCGCGGCGGGAGGTGGCGTGGGAGGCCGCATCGCCTTCACGGGGGCGTCTCCCGGGACGTTGACGCTCACAGGAGGGGAGGTGTTCTACGCGGGCGGCGTCTCGAATGTTGCGGCCATCGTCCTCAATGGCGCGGCGAAGACAGTCGATCTCACCGATGTCGGTTCGACGCTTGCCGCCGTCTCGGTGGCGGGAACGGGCGTGGCGGAAGCGCCCAACACGGTACGCTGTACGCGCGTGGACGGCTTGGCGGCGCTTTCGCTGGACATTCGTGATACAACGCTGTGCCTGGAGACGGCGGAGGCGTTTGGAGTGGGCTCGACACCGTTCGCCGTCGTGGCGAATGCCGTTCTGGAGATGGCGGCAAGTCCGCTCGCGGGGTGGTCCGACGATACGGAACATTTGGCGCGCCCCCTTGTCCTGCGGGATGCCGCGTTGCGAATCGGTGCGAAAGAATCCTTCGTGTTCGGACGGCGCACGGGAACGGCGTTCGCGCCCTTTGAACTGAGCGTGGCAGGAACGTCTTCGGTGACGGGGATGGAAGGGGAAACGTCCATCGGCCTTGTCGGTACGACGCGGGTGGACGTGGCGGCGGGGGGATGCCTGACGCTCGACGCCGCGTTCCACGACATCGAGTCGGGACGGATGGTGTTTGCGGGGGCGGGGCGTGTGGTCGCACGGCGGCGGACGGCGCTTGCCGGATGCGTGGAGGTCGGAGGCGGCGTGACACTCGACCTGGAGGAAACACCGCTCGCGGTGACGACGCTCGTGGTCCGCGCGGGGGCGGTGCTGCGGCTTCCGGCCACGGTTTCGGGGTGGCATGACGTCGTTGCGGGGACGGGGACGCTTCGTTTGGACGCGGGGGTGGAGATTCAAGACCTGGAGGGAAAGCGGCTTGTGGGAACGGTCGTGGGTGGATCGTTCTTCGAGGCGTCGGGCGCGCTCCGTTGGCGCGGCGGGATGGGTGTTTGGTCCGACCCGAGGGGCTGGCTGGATTCGGCGACCGGGCAGACGGGACCGTGGCGGAACGGGCGCACCGCCGTCTTCGAGAAAGTCCCGTCTACTCTCACGAACGACCTGGACGGCGTGCGGGCCGAACGACTGGTCTTCGCACAGGACACGGTACTGGCGGGGCGCGGGTTCCGGCTTGTGTCCGGCGACATCAACGTGCCGGACGCGGTCCATGTCACGCTGTCCGTGCCGTTGGACCGGGCCGGAGATCTCGTGAAATATGGTGCGGGGACGCTCGTCGTCTGTGGCGTCCAGACCAACCTCGTCGCGTGTGGCGTGCGTGTGGCCGACGGTGCGCTTGCATTCGACCATGTGGAGGCGCCCGGCGTGACGAATCTCGTGGTGGCGGACGGCGCGCGTCTTCTGTTGCGTGGGGACTCATCGCTCACGAATGCCTGTGCGCGCGGGACGTTCGCCACGAACGCGCTGGTGTGTACCGACGGGGCGGCGACGCTTCGGCTGGAGGCCTTCACGCCGCGCCGGAACTTCACGCTTCCTTCCGATGTTTCGCTCTGTGTCACGCCCCGTGGACAACAGGGGGCGGCGGCCTGGAACGCCGTCGTGGACGGTCTGCTCGACTATCGTGGAATCCTGCCGCTTGCCTATGGGCGGACGACGGGGACGGGGACAATCCGCATCGCGGGTCTGTATTCGCAGAGTACCTACGGCGCGACCTTCGGGGAGTGTCGGCTGGAACTGGCGGGGACGGATGGAGTCTTCCCGGTCTATGAGGATCTGCGCCTGGGGCATGGAATCTTCTGCCTCGACGGGACGACGCTGGCACCGACGGGTGGGACGCTCGTCGTGACGAGTGCGGTTCACCCGAAATCCCGGACGATCCTCTATGTGGATGAGGGTGGCGTGGTATTCGACGTGCCCAACGGCACCTGCCTGACGCTGGGCGGGGACGGGGAGACGTTTCTCTTCGGCGGTCCGGGAGGTGTCGTGAAACGTGGCGCGGGGCGTCTCCGCTTCGCGACGGTTGACGACCTGCACGAAGGACCGACCGTCATCCGGGAGGGAACCTACGAACTGGCGACGGACACGGCATCGCGCGATTTCACGCTGGAAGGGGGCGTTCTCGACCTCACCGCCGGAAACCATCCCCTCGAACTGAATCTCACGAACCTCGTCCTGGCGGCGGGCACCGAGCTGAAACTGAAGTTGTCGCCGGAGGGAGGCGACATGCTCGACATGCGGGGCGGGCAGCTCCTCTGCCCGGGACGCGGAACGGCCGTGCTGGATGTGACGGTGCAAGCCGGAACGCCCGCCGGCGACTACGCGGTCCTCCTTGCCGATGAGTTGTCCGACGCCGCCTGGACGGCCCTCTCCTGCCGAATCCGCGCGCCGGGCCGCCGCGCAGCGTGCTTCCGCAGCGCCGACGGGACCGCGCTCGTCATCCGCGTCCACCCCCTCGCCACGACCATCCTGGTCCGCTGAAGGGGGCGGACGGAGCGGGCTACTTCGCGGCGTCGATCTTCTCTTCGAGCGCCGTGCGGATCTGGGAAAATTTGGGCGTGTCCATCTTCTTGTCGTTCCAGTCGATGAAGGTCTGCTGGAGGTCCATGAAGAAGCGGCGCGCCGCGTCCTTTTCGGTGAAGGCGTAGTCCGTGAAGAGGGCCTTTTCGACGACCGCGAACATGATCTGCTGGCGTTCGACGGGGGTGGTGGCGTCGGAGTCGGAGAAGGCGTTCTGCTGGAGGTAGACGGCGTCGAGGAACTCGGCCTTCAGGTAGCAGGTGAAGTCCGCGAGGGAGGTGCCCTCCTCGCCGACGACCTTCATCATCTGCCCGACCTCGTTGCCGCGACGGAGGAGGGCGCGGGCACGTTCGACGCGCGCGGCGGGCTTGATGACGGAGTTGTAGTGGCTCCAGGAGTCGAGCGGGTCGATGGCGGGGTAGCGGCGGGCGTCCGAACGGGCGCGCGAGAGGCCGTGGAAGCCGCCAACCACCTTGTGGGTGGCCTGGGTGACGGGTTCGTCGAAGTTGCCGCCGGCGGGCGAGACGGTGCCGCCGATCGTGACGGAGCCGATCTTGCCGTTGCGGAGGCGGACGCGCCCGGCACGCTCGTAGAAAGCGGCGATGCGCGATTCGAGGTAGGCGGGGAAGGCCTCTTCGCCGGGAATCTCCTCCAGGCGGCCGGAGAGCTCGCGCATGGCCTGCGCCCAGCGGGACGTGGAGTCGGCGAGGACGAGGACGTTGAGCCCCATCTGGCGGTAGTATTCCGCGAGCGTCACGGCCGTGTACACGGAGGCTTCGCGGGAGGCGACCGGCATGGAGGACGTGTTGCAGATGATGATCGTGCGCTCCATGAGGGACTTGCCCGTGCGGGGGTCGGTGAGCTGCGGGAATTCCTTCAGCGTCTCTACGACCTCGCCCGCGCGCTCGCCGCACGCGGCGGAGATCACGACGTCGATCTTCGCGTAGCGGGCGGTCGTCTGCTGGAGCACCGTCTTGCCCGCGCCGAACGGACCGGGGATGCAGTAGGTGCCGCCCACGGCCACGGGGAAGAACGTGTCGATCGTGCGCACCGTCGTCTCCAGCGTCTCCTCGGGGGCGAGGCGTTCGGCGAAGCACCTGATCGGCACCTTGACGGGCCACTTCTGCATCATCTGGACGGGGATGGACGCCGGGGCGCCGGATGCGGGGGTCCGGTCGTTGGCGACGGGCTTGAGCGTCGCGATCGTCTCGGTGACGGTGTAGTCGCCGGCGGGGGCGACCGTCTCGACCGTGTACTGTCCGCGCAGCGCGAAGGGGACCATGATCTTGTGTCCGGGCATGGTCTTCTCGTCGAAGATGCCCTCGGGGACCCAGCCGAGGAAGTCGCCGGCCGCGACACGGTCGCCGGGCTTCGCGGTGGGGTGCCAGGCCCATTTGCGGTCGCGGGGGAGTCCGGGCAGGTAGAGTCCGCGCTGGAGGAAGTAGGCCGCGTCGGGGGAGATCCTGCCCGCCTCGACCGCGAGGTCGGCGAGCGGGTTCTGGAGGCCGTCGTAGACCTGCGTGAGCATGCCCGGGCCGAGCTCGGCGGCGAGCAGGTTGCCGCTGAACTCCACGGTGTCGTCCACGGCGAGGTCCGCCGTCGCGTCGAACACCTGCATGTCGCAACGGCGTCCGCGCACGCGAACGATCTCGGCCATGAGCTTCTGGCTGCCGAGGACGGCGTAGCCGACTTCGTTCTGGGCGACGGCGCCGTCGAAGGCGACGGTGATCATGTTGCCGTTGACACCGACGATTTTTCCTGTTGCACTCATTGTGTCACCTCGGAAATTCTGAATTGGAACATGTAGGAAGGGGCGTTAGGGTTCGATCCGCGAGGCCGCGGTGAGCCGGTCGAAGACCGCGTTTCCGGCCTCGGTCGAAAGGGCGCGGCGGCGGATGACGATCTTCAGGCGGATCGCGTAGGTGAGCGCGGCGGCGGCGGAGAGGGGCGACGTGGGGGACGTCAGCTCCCCGGCGGCGTCCCAGTACACCTGGTCGAGCAGGCGGTCGCGCGCGGCGGGGTTCTTCTCCTGGAAGGCGGCGGACACGCGGTTCGCCCAGTAGAGCGAGCAGCCCTTGACGGGGTGGCGCCACTTCGCGGGGTCGAGGCCGTGCGCGCGGGCGCGCTCGGAGGCGATGGCGTTGCGGAGCTGCGCGTCGAGGTCGGCCCACGCGGCCGCGTGGGCCCTGAAGGGATCGGGGCCGATCTGGTCCCGGCACATCTCCAGGAAGCGCTCCATCGTGTAGGGTGCCGGGCCGTCGAGGTCGAGCGGCTGGAGGGATGAAATCAGGTAGTCGGCTGCCATGTCTTCACCCCGGCTCAACCGCACACGAGCCTGGCGAGGTCGGGGCGGAGGCGCTTCGCGA
>CAKULR010000113.1 GCA_934667295.1 uncultured Kiritimatiellota bacterium | reverse complement strand
CGACGCAATCGGCTCGCGGCGTCCCGTTCCCGGCACCACGAACACAGGCCAGATGAACTTCTCGGGGCCCGGCTTCGGCATCGCGAAGAGATCGCGGATCGCCTCCGTCCGCCGCAGCCGCCGCAGCCGCACATCGGGATAGCCTGTCCGTTCCATCACTTCCGCCCCGTCCTGCCCTTCGGCGCGGACGGCTCCTCCGCCGGCACGATGATCTTCTGCCCCACGCGGAGCATGTTGGGCTTCAGGCCCGGATTGGCGGCGAGGATCTTCGGGAAGGTCGTGCCGAAGCCCTGCGCGATGAGGGTGAGGGTCTGCCCCTTCTCGATGACGTACTCGTAGTGCGTGCCAAGCGCGGGCGGCGGAGGCGGGGTGGAACGACGGGACGCGCCGCCACGCGACGGCGTGGTGGGCGGCGGCGGCGTCATCCGGGCGATCCGTCCCGCGAGGTCCTTGACGATCTCCGCGCGCATCGCGTCCTGTTCGCGGCGGATGGAGGCCTTCAGGTCGGCGACCTCGGCCCGGAGGGCGGCGATCTCGGCCCGCACGTCCCCCGTCGCGTCCGCGCCTTCCAGCTTGACGAGGCGCGCGACGATCGCGTCCTGGTTCTGCACGAGCAGGTCGAACTGCTGGACGAGGCGCGGCACCTCCGCGAGCGCCTGCTGCTGCTGGTAGGCCGCGCGGGCGGACGCCGTGGAATCCTGGGCCGCGCCGGAAAGCGCGGCAAGGGCGAAACCTGCGACAAGGATGGATTTCTTCATGGAACGTACTCCGTTAACTTAAATGAACCGCAAGGCCAGCCAGACAATCCCCACGCCGACCATGAACCAGAGGAAGCGCGTCTGTCGGCGCGACACCGCCTCGCGCGCAACCGAGCCCGCGAACGCGCGGATGCCGCCGCCCGAGAGATAGTGGAAGAGACGCCAGCCGGCCTTGCGCTCCGCCGGCAGCGCGGCGAGGGCGTCGTCGCCCACGTCGATGCGCCACGGCACGTCCTGGGAGGATGTCCAGGCATGCCGCCGCCGGACAAGGCTGGTGGAAATCGGCGCCATGTCAGGGAAGCCGGATGACCTGCCCCGCGCGCAGGCGGGCATCGGCCGAGATCACCGCACGGTTGGCCTCCAGGATCGCGCGCCACTTGGTGGGCGACCCGTAGAAGCGCATGGAGATCTTGAAGAGCGTGTCACCGCTCTGCACGGTGTAGGTCTCGGGGCGTCCGCCCGCGTTCGCCTTCGGCTTCTTCTGTCCGACGCCGCCCAGCATGGATTCCAGGGAAGTCGGTTTCGCCTTGGTGTCCTTCCCCTTCCCGGCGACCGCCTCCGGGGGCACGGGTTCGGCATCGAGGCGGGCGAGTTCGCCCTTGAGCTTGCGCACGTCCTCCGACGTACGGATACGGTCCACGGGCTCGGGTTCGTCGCCCTCGTCGAGCAGTTCGGCGTCCGTCGGCGTCAGGTGGCGGCGCTCCACCTCCGCGCGCTCGCTGCGCAGCGTGGCCAGCGCCTCCTTCACGGCGGAGGTCTTCGACGCCTTCACGTCGTCCGCCTCGCTCAGCTTCGCGAGGAGGCTGCTCTTGGAGGCGTTCTCGGTCTCCAGGCGGGCGATCTCCTTCTTCGCCTTCGCAAGCTCGGTCTCCAGCTTCTTCACCTGCGCGCCCAGGGCGTCCCGGTCGGCCGTGAGCTTTTCGTTGTCGGCCGCGAGCTTGCCCGACGCGCTGCCGCCCGCCTTGCGCAGCACCTCGGCGGAGAGTAGCGTCTCGCAGAGCTTCACGCGGTCCTGCGCCACGGTCGCCTTGTCGGAGGCCGGACGCAGCGCCAGGTAGCTGCGGTAGTGGGCGATGGCGGCGATGTAGTCCTTGCGTACGTCCTGCAGCAGCGTCGCGAGCTGGAAGTGCGCGGAGTACGACTTCGGCTCCTGCAGCACGACGCGCTCGAATCCCTTGATCGCCGCGTCCATCCGCCCGGCCTGCAGGTCGTCCATCGCGTTCGTGTAGAGGCGCGAGGCCCGCTCGCGCTCCTCGATTTCGGAAAGGGACGGTCCCCGGTCGCAACCGCACGCGACGGCCAGCAGACCCGCCAGCATCCCGATTCCCAGCATGGCACGCTTACTCTTCATCTTCTTCTCCTTCCGGGACGCCGCCACCCTCCGCGTCGTCCTCGTCAAATTCCTCGTCCTCGTCATCCTCGTCGTCGAACTCGTCCGGCGTGTCGTCGACCAGCGGCTCGTCGTCCTCCTCCTTCTCGTCGTCCGGGCGGAACGAGACGCGGCGCGGCGCGGCTTCGTCGGCGGACGGCTCCGCGTCCACCGGGGCCTCCTCCGCCGTCTCCTCTGTCTCCGCCTCCCCGGCATCGGTCTCGACCGGTGCGGCGGCGGGCGCGGGTTCCGTCGCCACCACCGCCTCCGTCCCCTTCTCGTCCTTCTTGGGCGGTTCCACCGTCCCTTCGGCCGGCTGCTCCTCGGGCTTCTTCTCCTTGACGAACAGCTTCGCGCGCTCGCGCGGATTCGACCGCTGGAGCGTGGGATCGATGTCGTTGAGTTCGCTCAGCGAGGCGAGGCCGAAATGCTCCAGGAAGAGCGGCGAGGTACCGTAGAGGAACGGATGCCCCGGCAGTTCGCTGCGCCCGACGAGGCGTACGAGCTGCAGGTCGACGAGCGACTTCACGATGGTGTCCACGGCGACGCCGCGGATCTGCTCGATCTCGGCCTTCGTGATCGGCTGGCGGTAGGCGATGATCGCCAGCGTCTCCAGCGCGGCACGGGAAAGGCGGCTCGGACGGTCCAGCTTCAGGAGCGCGCGCACGTAGCGTCCGCACGCCGAGGCCGTCTGCAGACGGTAGGCACCGCCCGTGCAGACGAGGCGGAATCCGCATTCGCTGCGCTCCAGCTCCTTTTCGAGCCCGTGCAGGGCCTGTTCGATCTCGCGCGACGTGCAGCTCTGGTAGACGGACATCACCTCCGCGTCGTCCCCCTCCTCGGGCGCGACGCCCCGCACGCACGTCCGCAGTTCCGCCGCCGTCAGCGGCGACTCGCTCGCGAAGAGCAGCGCTCCGACGACTTCCTGCAGCGACGACGGCAGGGGGATGCGCGGCCCCTTCGGCTTCACGGGTTCCGGCTTCGCGGACGCCGTCGCGTCCGCAACCGACTCGGCGGACGTCCCGTCCGGCTCCGCAACGGTGGACACCGCCTCCGTCGGCGCCTCCGGCGTCGGTTCGGAGGTCGCGTCGACCTCAAGTCCGCTTTTCTCTTCTTCTGTCTCTGTCATCTCAAGCTTTCCCGTCAGCGGGCCGCCGAGGACGTCGGCCCCTACCATCATTCGGTCCGGTCCCCTTATTACCATTCGTCCGGTGCCTCCAGCGGTGCGTCCTCGGGCATCTCCTTCGAGGGGAGGACGGTGATTTCGTGGAAGGCGGCGTTCTGGTAGACGATGATGCGGTGCTGGCGCAGAAGCTCCAGCAGTGCCAGGAACGTCACGATCACCTCGCCGCGCGGGGACTGCGCGGAGAAGAGGTGCGAAAACGCGACCTGCCCGTCCGGAATCCCCGAAGCGGCAGAAAAAAAATGGAAAAACGGGAAAGATTATCGCGTGCGCCGCGGCGGCCGCCGTCGTCTCGAACTTCGGGCGACCGCCGCCGTAGTCGAAGCGCTCCTGCACAAGCGCCTCGTATTCGCCGAGGCGCCCGGCGGCGTCCTTGAACTTCTTGTATTCGACGAGCTGGCGCACGAGGTCGAGGCGCGGGTCCACCCACTCCTCCTCCACGCCCTCCTCGGCGGCGCGGCGGTCCACGGGCAGCAGCATGCGGCTCTTGATGACCATGAGCGTGGCGGCCATCACGATGAATTCGCCCGCCACGTCGAGGTTGTACTGGCGCATCAGGTCGAGATACGCCATGTACTGCTTCGTGATGCGCTCGATCGGAATGTCGTAGATGTCCAGTTCCTCGCGGCGGATCAGGTACAGCAGAAGGTCAAGGGGACCCTCGAAGATGTCGAGGTTCACCTTGTAGTCTTCCGCGAGAAGTTCCGCCTGGGCCATAGTGGAGATGAAGTCGCCGCTGCGCGGCTTTAAGGGGTTAAGTAGTTAAGTGATTAAGTAGTTAAGTTGGTAAGAGATTTATGGTAAATGACCGGAATGAAACGTTTTGAGAAAAGGCTAAGTTAAGTGATTGAGGGACCTACAAGGCAACTTAACGGCTTAAAGCCGCGAAGCGGCGGCTTAACCACTTAATTCTCAAAGTCCGACGGCCTCCCGCACCTTGTCCATGACCTTCGCGGCCTCGGCGCGCGCGCGCGCGGCGCCGGCTCTGAGGATGTCCTCCAGCGCGTCGGGGTCCTTCTCCAGCTCCGTGCGCTTCTCGCGGAACGGATCGAAGAGGCGCTTGTACGCGGCCAGCAGCTCCTTCTTCGCGTGGCCGTAACCGTAGTTGCCGGCGCGGAAGTTCGCCGCCATCTGCGCGGCCTCCTCGGGCGTCGCGAAGAGCTTGTACATCTCGTAGATCGAATTGCCCTCGGGCTCCTTCGGCTCCTCCATCGTCTTCGAGTCGGTGACGATGGCCATGATCTTCTTCTTGGCGGAGGGGTCGAAGAGCTCGATCGTGTTGTGGTAGCTCTTGGACATCTTCTGCCCGTCCGTGCCCGGAATCGTCGCCACCGTCTCGGGGATGTAGGCGTCGGGCATCTTGAAGATCTCGCCGTACTGGTTGTTGAACTTCTGCGCGAGGTCGCGCGTCACCTCCAGGTGCTGCTTCTGGTCCTTGCCCACCGGCACGAGGTCGGCGTTCATGATCAGGATGTCGGCCGCCATGAGGACGGGATAGGCGAAGAGGCCGTGCGTCGCCTCCAGTCCGTGGGCGAGCTTGTCCTTGTAGCTGTGGCAGCGCTCCAGAAGCCCCATCGGCGTGAGGCACGAGAGGTACCACGTGAGTTCCTGCACTTCGGGGACGTCGCTCTGGCGGTAGACGACCGTCTTCGCGGGGTCGAGTCCACAGGCGAGGTAGTCGAGTGCCACGTCGCGCGTCGCCGCGCGCAGCGCCTTGCCGTCGCGCACCGTCGTCATCGCGTGGAAATTCGCGATGAACATGAAGTTGTCGCCCTTCTCCTGAAGGTCGAACATCGACTTCATCGCGCCAAAGTAGTTGCCCCAGTGCAATTTGCCCGAGGGCTGAATGCCCGTCAAAATCCGCATCTCTCTATCCTCCAAAATGGAAAGGATAGTTTAGCGCATTCCGGCGGCGGATTCAAGGGGCGAACGCGACAGAGGCGGAGGCGAGGCAATCGCGCCCTTCAGTGGAAAGTTGAGGAAGTTGAACTCTTTAGGGCAAGCTTCCTGGTTTTGCCGCCCACCCATTCAGCTTCAACGGTCAACTTCAACGGCCTCAGCGACAAACGATGGTCGGTGGCAAGTGGCGGCCTCAGCGGCAAGCAGTGGGCGGCAGTAAGTAGCAACCTCGGCGGCAAGCGGCGGTCGGCGATAAGCGGCGATCATCGGCAAGTGGCGGATTGATGAACCGCACGAGTCGATGAATCGCATCGGCTCAAAAATTGCATCGGCTTGAACATCATAGACGCCTCAAAAGATTTTTCCGCATCATAATCTCATTGCGTCCAAGTCCGTCTTCTGCTATCATTCCCGCATGTCCGAGAAAGTCCCTCCATCCGTTCCCTCCGGCCCCGCCGCACCGTCCCGTCCCCTCCCGGCAGGTAACGCTGTCCCGGACGTCATTCCGCATCCCGTCCGTGCAGATGGCACGCGCCCCGGCGGCCCTGCCACATGTTCCCCCTCCGGGGAACTGGCTGCGTGGCTCGCGAAATACGGGCCCGTCGAGCGGGCC
>CAKULR010000112.1 GCA_934667295.1 uncultured Kiritimatiellota bacterium | reverse complement strand
CCAGGCGCGCCACGCCGGGCGCGACGACGAGCTCCCGGAAGGTCCTGCCCACGAGGGCCGCCGCGCGCTTCGCCCACACCTTCCGCTGGGCGGCCATGACCACGTGGGCGCGCCGTTCGGCCACCTTCTGCGGCGGACGTCCCTCCATCTTCGCGGCCGCCGTCCCCTCCTCGGGCGAGAAGGCAAACGCGCCGAGGTGGTCGAACTGCATCCGCGCGATATCCGCCTTGAGACGCGCGAACGCCTCCGGCGTCTCGCCGGGGAAGCCCGTCATCACGGTCGTGCGCAGCGTGACGCCCGGCACCGCCGCGCGGATGCGGTCCGCCGCCGCGAGGGAGGCCTTCACCGCGCTGCCGCGCGCCATCGCCTTCAGGACGCCGGGGTCCGTGTGCTGGAGCGGCACGTCGACGTACTTCACCGCGTGCGGGGAGGTGTTGAGCCAGTCGAGAAAGGCGTCCGTGATCTCGCTTGGATAGGAATAGAGCACGCGGATCCAGAAATCGCCCGGCAGCTTGTCCAGCCGCCGCAGAAGGGAAACGAGGTCGGGACGGCGCCCCGTCGTCCGCGACGCGGGCAGGTCGATGCCGTAGAGCATGGGGTCCTGCGCGACGATGTTCAGCTCCCTCACGCCCGTCGCGAGCAATTCCTTCGCCTCCCGGAGGATCGCCGCCGGCTTCCGCGAGCGGTACCGGCCGCGGATCGCGGGAATCGCGCAGTAGGCGCAGCGGTGGACGCAGCCTTCGGCAATCTTGAGGTAGGCGAAGGCGGGGCCCGTGAAGCGCAGGGCGGGCATGGGCGGGTCGAAGACGCGCGTGGGCATGCCGGGCGGCACGCCGGGGGCGGCGGCGCGGCGCGGGGCCTTCAGCCCCAGCGCGCCCTGCACAGTCTCGACGATGCGGTCGAGCGCGTCGATGCCGAGGATCGCGTCCAGGTCTGGGAAGACTTCGCGGATGCGGTCCCGGTAGCGCTGGGCGAAGCAGCCCGAGACGACGACCGCGCGGCAGCGGCCCGCCCGCTTCAGCTCGCAGGCGCGCAGGATCTCGGCGGCGGCCTCCTCGCGGGCGGACTCGATGAACGCGCAGGTGTTGACGAGGATGACGTCCGCATCGTCCGGCGTCGGGGCGAGCGTGAAGCCCGCCTTGACGAGATGTCCGGCCATCACCTGCAGATCGACCGCGTTCTTCGCGCAGCCAAGGGACACAAGGCCAATCGTCATTTCGCGTTTCCTCCTACGGGCTCAAACGTCACGCGCCAGCTCTCGGACTGGATCGGGAAGATGTACGCAGCCTCCGGCTTCGGTCCGCACGACGCCCCGCCCAGCCCCAGCTGGCGGAGGTCGAGGTTCAGGCACACCTCCCGGCGCGGCGGCTTCACGTTCCAGATCCGCTCCTGCCGGTCACGGTGGCGGGCGAACTCCAGGTCCTCGCAGCTGTAGTGGAGCGCCTGGACGAAGAGCGGCGCGGAACCCGTCACCTTCACGCCCACGCCGTCGCCGTCCGTGAACGTCACCCACCGCACGTCGCCCTTGTAGCCGTTGTCCTGCGGCCGCACGTAGGCGACGTACTGGTCCGTCACCGTCGAGGCGTAACGCCCGAGGAACGACCCCGTGCAGCGGTCCACGTAGTTCTCGAACGGGCCCCGTCCGTAGTACGCCATGTTCTCAAGGCGCGCGTCGAGCATGAGCGACAGTCCGAGACGCGGCAGCGCGGGCGGCATCTTGCCGAACGGCGTCGTCCGGTTTTCAACCGTCAGCGCGCCGCCCCGCCCGAACACGTAGTCGGCCGCGTGCGTGAAGCCCGCGCTCTTCGCGCCGTTCACCTCCACGACGGTCCGGATCCGCTCGACGGCGCCGTCGGCCGCCTTCACGACCTGGAACGTGCGCACGTGGGGACGCAGCTGGGTGAGACCGGAGGCGTAGAACGCCCCGCGCAGCCACTTGTCGTTGTCCGTGAACGCCCGCATGCAGGTGAGGCGCGGCCCGCGCACGATGCCGTCCGCGCTGTCCGCCAGCACGGTCCGCCCGTTCATCGTCAGCTTCGCGAGCATCCCCGTCTTCTTCGAGAAGACCGCGACGGTCGGTCCCGCCGTCACCGTCACCCGGTCCCCTTCTTCAACCGCACGGGCCGCCGTATCGCGCACCGGCGCCGCCGGGGACTCCACCCGCGCGACGGCGATCTGGTCCCGCGCGATCACGTGCCCCTTCTTCGCCCACAATGCATCGTCCCGGAGCGCGAAGGAGACGTTGAGGAGGTATTCGCAGCCGGGCTTCCGCGCGTAGGCGCGCACGCCGGCGGGGAACGGCACACGCACCTTCGTGGCGGGCGGCACGTCCGGCACGTCCCACGCGCCGCCCGCGACCTTCACGCCGTCCTCCAGCAGTTCCCAGTTCGCGGCGAAGCGGTTCAGCGGCGTGAACGCGAAGCGGTTCCAGATCTGCAGGATGCCGTCCTGCCTCTTCCCTTTCTCGGCCTTCCCGTCCGGCTCGACCCGCTCCACCTTCACGTTCCGGTGGACGTGGCCGACCTCGATGAGCTTGGGGGTGACGTTGCGCTCGGCGTCGAGGATGCCGTTCGCACAGAAGTTGCCGTCGTTCGGCTGTTCGTCGTGGTCGCCGCCGTAGGCGAGGTAGCGCTGGCGGCGGCCGTCGGGGCCCGTGCGGTCCGTCTCGACCCACACGGCCTGGTCCACCCAGTCCCAGATGCAGCCGCCCGTCAGGGACGGCGAGGCGTAGAAGGCGTCCCAGTATTCCGCGAAGTTGCCGAGCGCGTTGCCCATGCAGTGGGCGTACTCGAAGAGGAAGCTGCACTTGGCGCGGCGGCCGCGCGCCTGGACGTCCGCAACCGACGGATAGCCGGGGCCGTCGATGGGGAAGCGTTCGCAGTCCTGGCGGTAGCAGGTCGGGCGCGTCGCGTCCACCGCGCGGCACGCCGCGTCGACGAGGTCGAAGGTGGGGCCCTGCCCAGCCTCGTTGCCCCAGCTCCAGGAGAAAATGCAGGGCAGGTTGCGCCAGTTGACCACCATGTCCCGGCAGCGGTCGATGTGCGCCTGGATCCAGCTCGGCGGCGAGGCGAGACAGGTGACGCCGTAGCCCATGCCGTGGCTCTCCACGTTCGCCTCCGCCTGCACGTAGAGGCCGTAGCGCGCGCAGAGGTAGTAGAAGTAGGGGTCGTTCGGGTAGTGCGCCGTGCGGACCGTATCGATGTTGTACTGCTTCATGAGCAGCACGTCGCGCAACATCTCCGCGCGCGTCACGGCGCGTCCGTTGACGGGCGAGGCGTCGTGGCGGTTCACGCCCTTGAACTTCACCGGCCTCCCGTTCACGTGGAGCGCCCCGTTCGGCATCAGCTCCGTCTTCATGAACCCGACCTTCGCGGCGCGGATGTCGGGGGCGGACTGGGCGGACTGGGTCTGGAGGACGAGCGTGTAGAGGTAGGGATCCTCGGCGGACCAGAGGCGGGGCGTGGGCAGGGGGCAGGCGAAGTCGAGGAACTTTCCGTTCTCGCGCTGCCCGGTCCGCGCCAGGTCCGCGACCTTTCGGAACGTGGCGTCGTAGAGGGCGGCCGCGCAGGCGACGGCGTTCGTCGGCGCGCCGGCGAGCCGGCGCAGCTCGACCGCCAGCTTGACCTGGGCGGATTTGAAGTCGGCGGCGAGGTCGTAGGAGAAGAAGAAGTCACGGATCTCGACCGGCGGCGGCGAGAAGAGCAGCACGCTGCGGTAGATGCCCGAGAAGCGGAAGAAGTCCTGGTCTTCGAGGTAGGCCCCGTCGCTCCAGCGGTAGACCTCCACGGCGAGCGTGTTGGGGGCGTCGGCGCGGGAGGTGTCCAGATAGGGCGTGACGTTGAACTCGTGCGCCGTGCAGCTGTCCTCGCTGAAGCCGACCTTCTTCCCGTTCACCCACACGTAGTAGGCGCTGTAGACGCCCTCGAAGCGCAGGAAGACGGGGCGTCCCTTCCAGTCCGCCGGCACGGTGAAGGTGGTGCGGTAGGAGGAGACGGGGTTGTACGACCGGTCCGTGTACGGCGGCTTGGGCGGATGCGGGTACTTGATGTTCGAATACTGGGGCACGCCGAAGCCCTTCATCTCCACGCAGCTCGGCACGTCGATCGTGTACCAGGCACGGTCGTCGAAGTCCGGCTTCCAGAAGTCGCGCGGACGCTGGTCGGGCGCGCCGCACCAGTTGTAGCGCCACGTGCCGTCCAGCGACTTCACGTAGGGCGTCTCGGGGAGCTCGGGCGTCAGCGCGGCGGCGGTGGACGCAAGCGGGAACGAGTAGGCGCGGGCCGGCTCCACGTGTACGTAGTTGACGAGCTCGTTCTCCCACTCGGGCGCCTTCTCCGCCGCGCGCTTCGCCGCGACGGCCGCAACCGTCCGCGCGCGCACGTCCGCCCACTGCGGCCCCTTCGTCTCGCGCAGATCGGTCCAGGCGAGGCGCCCGGCGTCCGTCTTGACGGGCTTCAGGCGCGTGTCGATGAAATGCCGCAGGGCCGCCTCGGTCGCCTGCACGTCCGAGCCGTGGATGCCCATGACGCCGTTGCGGTTCCCGAGCGTCCAGGCCCCCTTCGCGTCCCACGGCTGCGTCGAGACGTAGAAGTCGCCCGCGAACGCCGGCGCGTAGCCGAGCACCTGCACGTCGACGCCCGTCACGCGCTTCACCTCGGCGGCCAGCTCCCGGTACATCGCCTTCGTCGCTGGCGTCTCGTCGGGACTCCCGTGGATCCGGAACGGACGCGGATCGTTCCGCTCGATCGAGAACGTCTCCGCCCCCGCCGCCGCCATCAGGCAGCACATGCCAACCAACCACACGCGCTTCATCGCGTCTCCTCCAATCGCTCGGGTGTATAGGTGCGTAGAATCGAAGAGGGGTTGTTCCGGATGCCGTCGGCGAAGTCGCGCAGGGAGGCGGACGCCTCGCGCAGGTTGCCGACGATCTCGGAAATACCGCCCTGCTCGCCCAGCAGGACCGTGTTGGCGTTCCCGAGGAACGCGCGCGCGTGCCGCGTCACGTCCAGCACGTTGCTCCACGCCTCCACGAAGTCCATCCGGTTGAGCTGGTTGAGGATCTGCTGGGCCGAATCGGCGGCGCTCTGCAGGATGGAGGGCGCGGGGGGGATGACGACGCGCTCCGTCCGCCAGCTGTGTACCTCCTCGCCGACGTCGAGCTTCGGGTAGTTGAGCTCGATGTGGGAGAGCCCCGTCACGCCCGAGGCGGAGACGGTGGCGTGGAGCCCGCGCTTCACCATGCCCTCCAGCACCTGCCGGGGCGTGCGGTCGTCGCCCATGCGGAAGAGCCTCTGGTCGAAGGCCATCTCCACGTAGATCTTCCGGCGGTCCTCGGGACGCGCGTCCGCATACTCCGCGCCGATGAAGGAAATCCGCTTCACCGTCCCCACGCGCACGCCGCGCAGGTCGACGGTGCTGCCGACATCGAGCCCCGACACGGAGTCGTCGAAGAACGTCTCGGCGGGGAACTCGTGCTGCGCGGAGCGCATGCCGCCGATGTAGACGACCGTCGCGACAATCAAGGCGACGCCCGCCACGATGAAGAAGCCGATCTTGGCGTAGCTGGTCTGGTTTTCACTGGACATGAGGGGGAAATTATACCCGATTCCCGCTTGGACCGTCAATGATCCCGTCGCGCGAGGGATTAAGCCGGCCTTTAAGTAGTTAAGCCGGCCTTCGGCCTTTAAATGGTTAAGTCGCCGCGACGCGGCTTTAAATCGTGCTTCGCGGCAGGGCAGGGACGGGAGGGACGCGCTCCGTCGCGTCCGGGCCCTGCGCGCGCCGCTGCGCGGGAGGGCCGCAATTCATTGCGGCCGGACCCACGTACACGCCCCCTCCGTC
>CAKULR010000111.1 GCA_934667295.1 uncultured Kiritimatiellota bacterium | reverse complement strand
GGCCCCTACCAACGTCCCACCCACACCCTACCACCGTCCCATCCGCACCCCACCCCGCGCGCCCGCACGGCATCCCGCATGCGGCTCGGCTGTCGTCCACTCCGCGCTCCTTCATTCGGCCATTTCCACCTAGCAATATTCCCGCGTTTTTGCTATTATAGCCCATCCATTTTCCAAAGAAAGGCAAGAGTTAGCAATGAAGTTCGAGACGAAAGAGTCCAGCCCCTGCGTGATGGCCCTCTCGGTGAAGGCCGAGGCCGACGAGACCAAGGCGCCGTACCAGAAGGTGCTGAACGTGTTCATGCGCGAGGCGTCGATTCCCGGTTTCCGCAAGGGGAAGGTCCCGCTGAACATCATCAAGCAGAAGTTCCAGCAGGAAATCGCCCGTGAATGCCAGCAGGCCTGCTTCAGCGAGTTCTATCCGAAGGCGCTCAAGGAATCCGGCCTCGACGCCGTGAACCTCCAGAACGTGACGGACGTGCTCTTCACGCCGGAGACCGGGTTCTCCTGCACGGCGCTCGTGGAGGTGCGGCCGACCTTCGACCTGCCGAAGTACAGGAAGCTCGCCATCAAGGCGGGCGACACGAAGGTGACGGACGAGCAGGTGACGGAGCGCGTGGAGAGCTTCCGCAAGGCGTTCGCGAAGTTCGAGGACGCCAAGGAGGGCGACGCGATCGCCGAGGGCGACTTCGTGCAGTTCGACTACGCCGGTGCGCTCGACGTCAAGGCGAAGACGCCGCTCTCGGAGGTCGTGCCGGACCAGAAGGCGGTCTGCGGCGCGACGGGCTTCTGGACGCAGCTGGAGGAGGGCCGCTTCCTGCCCGAGATCCTCGACGCGCTCAAGGGCATGAAGGTGGGCGAGACGAAGGACGACGTGAAGGTGAAGTTCCCGAAGGACAACGCGCCGGAGGCCCTGAAGGGCAAGAAGTGCGTCTACACGATCACCGTGAAGGGCTTCCGCCGCCGCACGCTCCCGGACGACGCCACGTTCGTCGCCGACGCCAAGGCCGAATCCCTCGACGCCCTGCGCGCGCAGATCCGCGAACAGATGGAGAAGGACGCCGCGGCCGCCGAGCTCGAGAACCGCAAGGGCCAGGCGATCGAGCTGCTGCTCAAGAAGGCCGACTTCGCCGTGCCGCCGTCGCTCGTGCAGCGCCAGATCCAGAGCTACCTGCAGGACCTCGCGCAGCGCGCCCAGTACTCCGGCATGTCCGCCGACTACATCGAGCAGAACCGCGACAAGATCCTCGCGGACGCCGAGGCCAACGCGGTGCGCCAGGTGCGCCTCTCCTACATCCTCCTCGGCATCGCCAAGGCGGAGAACATCGAGGCGACCGACGCCGACGTGAACGCGGGCCTGGAGAAGATGGCCGCCGGCTCGAACGGCAAGACGACCGCCGCCGACCTCCTCAAGCAGCTGCAGGAGCACGACCAGGTCGAACTCTACAAGGAACAGCTCCGCGCCGAGAAGGCGATCGACCTGATCCTGGCCGAGGCGAAGTAACAAGATGTCCGCACGCAATTCCTACCTGGTGCCGATGGTCGTCGAGCAGACGAGCCGCGGCGAACGGTCGTACGACATCTACAGCCGCCTGATGCAGGACCGCATCGTCCTCCTGGGCGGCGAGGTGAACGACGACTCGGCGAACCTGATCGTCGCCCAGCTCCTCTTCCTGCAGGCGCAGGACGCGAAGAAGCCGGTGAGCATGTACATCAACTCGCCGGGCGGCAGCGTCACGGCGGGCCTCGCGATCTACGACACGATGCAGTTCATCTCCTGCCCCGTCCACACCTACTGCATCGGCCAGGCCGCGTCGATGGGCGCGGTGCTGCTGACGGCGGGCGCGAAGGGCCACCGCTTCGCGCTGCCGAACGCCCGCATCATGATCCACCAGCCGTGGGGCGGCGCCGAGGGCAAGGCGAGCGACATCGAGATCACCTGCCAGGAGATCCTGCGCCTCAAGCAGAAGCTCAACGAAATCCTCTCCGCCCACTCCGGCCAGCCGATGGAGCAGGTCGTGCGCGACACGGACCGCGACCACTTCATGGGCGCCGAGGAGGCGCGCGCGTGGGGGCTGATCGACCAGGTGCTCGTTCCGAAGAAGGCCTGATTCCATGGCAACCAAGAAGTCCACCCCTCCGCCCATCGGGCCGGTCTGCTCCTTCTGCGGACGCAGCGCCGCCGACGGCGTGCTCGTCGTCCCCTCCGAAAACGCCTGCATCTGCGAGGACTGCGCCGCGTCGGTGAACGAGTTCATCGCCGAGATCCACAAGGAGGCCGGCATGATGCCGCAGCCGGGCGCCGCGTCCGCGAAGGCGAAGGGCGCGAAGAAGCCCGCGCCGCTCGGGCCCGTGCCCGCGCCGCGCGAGATCAAGGCGTTCCTCGACAAGTACGTGATCGGGCACGAGGAGACGAAGAAGATCCTCTCCGTCGCCGTCCACAACCACTACCGCCGCCTCGAATCCGCCTCGGCGAAGACGAGCCCGGAGTTCGCGGACGTCGAGATCGAGAAGTCCAACATCCTCCTCATCGGCCCCACGGGCTGCGGCAAGACGCTCTTCGCCCGCACGCTCGCGAAGCTCCTGAAGGTGCCGTTCGCCATCGGCGACGCGACCACCCTCACCGAGGCCGGCTACGTGGGCGAGGACGTCGAGAACGTCGTGCGCTACCTCTGGCAGAACGCGAACGGCGACGTGGAGCTCGCGAAGCGCGGCATCATCTACATCGACGAGATCGACAAGATCGCCTCGAAGACGGACAACGTCTCCATCACGCGCGACGTCTCCGGCGAGGGCGTGCAGCAGGCGCTCCTCAAGATCCTCGAAGGGACGACCTGCCGCTTCCCGCCCAAGGGCGGGCGCAAGCACCCCGACCAGGAGTACATCGAGATCGACACCTCGAACATCCTCTTCATCGTGGGCGGCGCGTTCGTGGGCCTCGACCGCATCATCGCCGAGCGCCAGGGGAAGTCCGTCGTCGGCTTCCGCCAGGACGCGCCGGGCGGCAGCGCCTCCGCCGCGCCGCACGATCCCGTCCGCCCGCTCGACGTGCAGCCCGTGGACCTGGTGAAGTTCGGCCTCATCCCCGAGTTCACGGGACGCCTCCCGGTCATCACCTCGATGGGCGAGCTCACGGAGGACGACCTCGTGCGCGTCCTCACCGAGCCGAAGAACTGCCTCGTCAAGCAGTACCGCAAGCTCCTCGCGATGGACAACGTGGACCTCTCGTTCGAACCGGAGGCCCTGCGCGCCCTCGCCCGCAACGCCCTCGCCCGCAAGACGGGCGCGCGCGGCCTGCGCGCGGCGATGGAGCGGATCATGACGGACGTCATGTACGCGGCGCCGGACGCCAAGACGGCCCGCGCCGTCACCGTGACGGCCCAGATGGTGGAGGACGGGCTCAAATGACCGTCACCCTCCTGCGCGCCAAGCTCCACCGCATCCGCGTCACGGAGGCGTGCCTCGACTACGTCGGCTCCCTGACCGTCGACGTGGACCTGATGGAGGCCGTCGGCCTCTTCTCCAACGAGAAGATCCTCTGCGCGGACGTGGAGAACGGCAACCGCTTCGAGACCTACGTGATTCCCGGCCCGCGCGGCTCCGGCGTCTGCTGCCTCAACGGCGCGGCCGCCCACATGGGCAAGGTCGGCGACCGCCTCATCGTGATGGCCTTCGGGCAGTTCACGCCCGAGGAGGCCGCCCTGCACCAGCCCCGCGTCGTCTTCCTCGGAGCGGACAACGAACCCCGTCCGTGAGGTTTCCGCTTGTTCCCGGCGGGCTTCCTGTGCTATTCTTAACGCATCATCAGAAAGGATCAAGTCATGCAGACACCTGAAGAGTTTCTTGAATCGAACGGCCTGGCCACCGCCACGCTCGACCGCGCGGCGCTGATCGCCGCCTTCCAGAAGGAGATGGAGGCGGGCCTTGCGGGCGAACCCTCCTCGCTCAAGATGATCCCCACCTACACGTCCCCCTACGGCGAGATCACGAAGGACGTGCCCGTGACGGTGCTTGACGCCGGCGGCACGAACTTCCGGGGCGCGACGGTGACGATCCCCTCTGCGGGCGAGATCAAGATCGAACACGTCGAGAAGGGCGAGATGCCGGGCGCGAAGAGCTACGTCTCGGCCTACGACTTCTACGCGGTGCTCGCGAGCCACGTGAACCGCTGCCGCCCCTACGTGAAGGACTCCGCCATCGGCTTCTGCTTCTCCTACCCGGCCGAGGCGTCGGCCGACGGCGACGCGAAGCTCCTCATGTGGACGAAGCAGATCCAGGCACCCGAGATCGTCGGCCAGTGGGTCGGCGCCGAGCTCGCCAAGCGCCTTGACCCGAAGCCCTCCAGGGTGCAGGTCGTGAACGACACGGTTGCGACGCTCCTCGCGGGCAAGGCCGCCGAGAAGCCGGGGCAGAAGTTCAGCGCCTACATCGGCTTCATCCTCGGCACGGGCACGAACGTCGCCTACATCGAGCGCAACGACGCGATCAGGAAGCTCACGAACCCGCCCCCGGGCGCGATGGCGGTCAACACCGAGTCCGGCGGCTTCAACAAGATCGCGCAGAGCGCGTTCGACGAGGCGATGGACCGCAAGACGTCCGACTGCGGCAGCCAGCGCTTCGAGAAGATGATCGCCGGCGCCTACCTCGGCCGCATCGGCCTGGAGGTGTTCAAGGCCGCCGCGCGCGCCGGCTTCTTCAGCGACCACGCGAAGGCCGCCGTCCTCGGTCTCGGCGCGCTGGAGAGTTACGACCTCGACAACTTCTGCGCGAAGTACGACAACGGCAAGCCGAACCCGCTCGACAAGGTGTTCGTGGACGAGGCCGACCGCGCGATGGCGCGCCGCCTCGCGACGCCCGTCTTCGAGCGCGCGGCGATCCTCACCGCCGTCCACCTCGCCGCCTTCATCGTGAAGACCGGCGGCGGCACGGACCCGAATGCGCCCGTGTGCGTGTGCATCGACGGCTCCACCTACTACAAGACGCGCGTCGTCTCCTTCCCCGACATCGTGAAGAAGGAACTCGACGAGATGCTCGCGAAGCGCAACATCTCCTACGCGCTCACCGTGTGCCCGGACCACGCGCCGATGGTCGGCGCGGCGGTCGCGGCGCTCCTCAAGTAGGCATCCGATTCTTCGGAAGTCTCCGGGGAACGCAGATGCTTCGCATACGCGGAATTCGGCACGAACCGATGTGGCTACGACGGCCCCTGCGGGGCCTACGCCACAATCGGTTCGTGCCGAGCTTGCATAGATTGCCGCACGGTAAACAGACCTTTGCGAAAAGGCATTGTGGCGTAGGCCCCGCAGGGGCCGTCGTAGCCACATGTCTTTTCGCAGAAACTGCGTATGCGAAGCATCTGCGTTCAATAGACGATTGATTGGAAAGGTGTCGTGATGGAAGAGAACGAGATGGCGCGGCGGCTGGCGCTGATTGAGGACGCGCTGGACGCCGTGCTGCCGAAGGCGTCGGAACGCCCGGAGGTGCTGGGCGAGGCGATGCGCTGGGCCGTGGAGGGCGGCGGCAAGCGGATCCGTCCGCTCGTCTGCCTCGCCGCCGCCGAGGCGGTGGGCGGCGCGCTGGAAGACGCCGTGATGCCGGCCTGCGCGATCGAACTGCTCCACTCCTACACGCTCATCCACGACGACCTGCCGGCGATGGACAACGACACGACGCGCCGGGGCCGGGCGAGCGTGTGGGCGAAGTTCGGCGAGGCGAACGCCATCCTCGCGGGCGACGCGCTGCAGGCGCTCGCCTTCGCGACGGCGGCCCGCGCGCCGCGCAACGTCCCCGCGATCGTCGCCGAGCTCGGTCTGCGCGGCGTCGGCGTCGTCGCCGGACAGGTGGAGGACA
>CAKULR010000110.1 GCA_934667295.1 uncultured Kiritimatiellota bacterium | reverse complement strand
CTACCAGCCTACGAACCCCGCCGTGATCCGCCTGATGGACATGACGGTGAAGGCGGCGACGGCGGCGGGCATTCCCGTCGCCGTGTGCGGCGAGACGGCGAGCGATCCCGTGCTCGGCGCGCTCTGGGTGGGGCTCGGCGTGGGCGAGCTGTCGATGAGCGCGAGCTACATCCCCGTGCTCCGCAAGGTGCTGCGCGCGCTCACGACGGCCGAGCTGCGGGAACTGGCGGACCGTGCGCGTGCCGCGTGCGCGGGCAGCTCGGCGGCGGAGATCTACGCCCTCTGCCGGACCTACCTCATCTCGAAGGTCCCCCAGCTGGAGGAGATCCAGTCGTTCTTCACGTCCATCTGACGTCCCAACCAACTTGAACGACTTAACCACTTAATCACTTAATCACTTAATCACTTAACCACTTAATTACAGCAACATGGCACTCAAGATTCTCGGAACGGGCAGCTACCTGCCGCCCAAGGTGGTGACGAACGACGACCTCGCGAAGTCGTTGGAGACGTCCGATGACTGGATTTTCTCCCACACGGGCATCCACGCCCGCCACGTCGCGGAGGAGGACGACTGCACGTCCACGATGGCGACCAAGGCCGCGCGCGCGGCCTTGGAGGCGGCCGGCGTCGCGCCGGAGGAGATCGGGCTCATCATCGTGGCGACGTCGTCGCCGGACTACAACACCTTTCCCTCCACGGCGTGCCTCGTGCAGGCCGCGCTCGGGTGCCCCGCCACGGGGGCGTACGACCTCCAGGCCGCGTGCGCGGGTTTCGTCTACGCGCTGGACCAGGCGCGCTGCTGGGTGAAGGTGAACCCGACGCGCAAGGCCATCGTGGTCGGTTCGGAGACGCTGTCGCGCGTGGTGGACTGGCGCGACCGGTCGAGCTGCATCCTCTTCGGCGACGGCGCGGGCGCCGTGGTGCTGGGCGACGTGCCCGGCGAGGCGGGGCCGGACGCGCATTCGGTCCTGTGGTCGGACGGCAACGGCGCGCGCTTCATCTCGCGCGAGGGCGGCACGCGCCGCCGCGCGGAGCCCGGCATGGTGCAGATCCCGTACCTGGAGCTGCAGGGGCACGACGTCTTCGCGTTCGCGGTCCGCTCGCTCGCGAAGGTCACGAACCAGCTCTGCGAGAAGCTGTGTACCACGCCCGACCGCCTGGACCGCGTCTTCGCCCACCAGGCGAACGGACGCATCATCGAGGCCGTGGCGCGCCGCATGAAGCTGCCGCTGGAGAAGTTCTACCTCAACCTGGAGAACACGGGCAACACCTCCGCCGCCTCGATCCCGCTTGCGCTCGACGAGGCCGTGCGGAAGGGCGAGCTGACGGACGGCATGAAGATCGTCCTGTGCGGGTTCGGCGCGGGCCTCACCTACGCGGGCACGTACATGCAGTGGCCGTACCTGTGAGCGCGGCCCGGAACAGGAGTTTAACAAGGAGAAGAACATGAAGAAAGTCGTCATCACTGGAATTGGAATGGTCACGCCCTGTGGGAACGGCAAGGATGCCACGTGGGCCAACGTCAAGGCCGGCACGTGCGGCATCACGCGCATCACGCGGTTCGATCCCTCGCGCTGCACCTGCCAGGTCGCGGGTGAAGTGAAGAACTTCGACGCCTATCTGGACGAGACGGGCTACGTGGACCGCAAGGCCGCGCGCCACATGGACCTCTTTTCGAAGTACGCCGTCGCCGCCGCCGTCGAGGCGTGGAAGGACTCCGGCTACACCGACGAGGCGAAGCCCGACATGGACCGCGTGGCGACGATCCTCGGCAACGGCATCGGCGGCATGGAGACGAACGCCGTGGCGTGGAAGACGCTCTTCGAGCGCGGGCCGGACCGCCTCTCCCCCCTCGCCATTCCCGAGCTGATCGCGAACGAGGCCGCCGGCAACGTCTCGATGACGCTCGGCGCGAAGGGCCCCGCCCAGGTGGTCGTCACCGCGTGCGCCTCCTCCACGGACGCGCTGGGCGTGTCGCTCGACCTGATCCGCGCCGGGCGCGCCGACGTGGTGATCGCGGGCGGCACGGAGGCGACGATCGCCGAGTTCGCCGTGGGCGGGTTCATGAAGATGAAGGCCCTCGCCACGCAGTTCAACGACCGGCCCGAGAAGGCGTCCCGTCCGTTCAACGCCGACCGCTGCGGCTTCGTGATGGGCGAGGGCGCGGCCGTCCTCATCCTCGAAAGCGAGGAGCACGCGAAGGCGCGCGGTGCGCGCGTCTATTGCGAGCTCGCCGGCTACGGCGCGACGTCCGACGCCTACCACATCACGGCCCCGGATCCCTCCGGCGCGGGCGCGGTGAAGGCGATCCGCCTCGCGCTGAAGGACGCGGCGGTGGACGACCTTTCCACGGTGGACTACATCAACGCGCACGGCACCTCCACCCACCTGAACGACGTGATGGAGACGAAGGCGTTCAAGGAGGTCTTCGGCGACGAACAGGCCCGCAGGATCAAGATTTCCTCCACGAAGTCGATGACCGGCCACCTGCTCGGCGCGACCGGTGCCCTCGAAGCCGCGTTCTGCGCGCTCGCGATTGCGGACTCCTTTGTGCCGCCCACCATCAACTACGAGAACCCCGACCCCGAGTGCGACCTCGACTACACCCCCAACGCGGGCGTGGCGAAGGACATCCGCGTCGCCGTCTCCACCTCGCTCGGCTTCGGCGGCCACAACGGCGTCCTGGTCTTCAGGAAGCACTGAGGAGGCAACATGGACTTTCCGAAGTTCAAGCAGGAGTACCATCTCCCCGGCATCGAGCTGCTGCCGCACCGCGACCCGTTTCTCTTCGTCGACGAGCTGATCTCCGCCGACGAGACGGGCGCGCTCGGGAAATACACGTTCACGAAGGAGAAGAACGACTTCTTCCGCGGGCACTTCCCGTTCTTCCCCATCGTGCCGGGCGTCGTGCTCGTCGAGGCGATGTGCCAGGTGGCGGGCGCGGCGGTCGTCGCGCGCGGCGTGCTGCCGGAAGGGCAGGCGGCGGTCATCCTCGGCAGCGTCGACAAGGTGCGTTTCCGCCGCCCGGTGCGTCCGGGCGACACGCTCGTGACCGTCGCGACGAATACGCGCGTGATGAGCCGGCTCGGCATCTTCACCCTCAAGGGATACGTCGGGGGCGAACTCGCCGCCGAGGCCGAGGCCAAGTGCGTGTTGAGCACGCAGGACAAGTTGACCGCCTAGGTTGTCCGTTTTCGTAAAATGGGGAATACGGACACATGGCGGGAACGCAGGTTTGACGAGACGGACAAGACGCGCGCGGAGGCGTTCGAGTCGGCGGGATTGCCGCCGATCCTGGCGCGTCTGCTGGCGTCCCGGGGCGTGACGGTAGAGGGACGGGAAGCGTTCCTGGACCCGTCCCTGACTCGGTTGGCGCGCCCCAATGAGCTGCCCGGCATCGCGGAGGCCGTGCGGGTCATCCTGCCGTTTCTGCGCACGAAGCGGAAGATCGTCGTCTTCGGCGACTACGACGCGGACGGCGTGTGCGCATCCGCGATTCTCGTCACGGCGCTCCGCCGTCTGGGCGGCAACGCCGAGGCGTTCATCCCCCATCGCTTCAAAGAGGGTTACGGGATGACCGCCGCCTCCCTGGAGCGTCTGCTGCGGGAACAGAAGGACGTTGCGCTCGTCGTCACGGTGGACAACGGCATCTCGTCGCCGGATGAGGTCGCGGTGCTCAAGAAGCAGGGCATCCAGGTCGTTGTGACCGACCACCATCTGCCCGGCGAGACGTTGCCGGAGGCCGACGCGCTCGTCAACCCGCGCGTTCGGTCGTGTCCGGGTTGCGCGGACCTCTGCGGTGCGGGCGTTGCGTTCTCCCTCGCCTCGGCTCTCGCACAGGACGCGAAGGAGAAGGGTCTGTACACGGGAGGCCCGTTCAGCGGTCCCCTCCTCGTCCTTGCGGGGCTCGCGACCGTGGCGGACCTCGTGCCGTTGAAGGAGCAGAACCGCATTCTCGTCGCGCAGTCCCTCGCCTACTTCAACCGTTACGCGCCATGTGGTCTCCGCGAACTGCGGAACAAGGCGGCCCGCAGCGCGGCGGCGCTCACGGCGCGCGACTACGGATTCCTGCTCGCGCCGCGCATCAACGCCGCCGGGCGCATGAAAACGGCCGACGTGGCCTTCAACCTGCTCGTCTGTACGGACGAAGACCGCGAGATGGCGCGTCTGCTGGCCTCCCAGATCGATGGATTCAACGGGGCGCGGCGCGGTTTCGAACAGACAATGTTCCAGGAAGCCTGCGCGCAGATCCAGGAAGCCTGTCAGAAGAAGGGCATGTCCGAGGAGGATTTGTCGGCTGTCGTCGTCCGGGGCGCGGGGTGTGCGGCGAAAGCGACGGAGAAACAGGGTTGGAATCTCGGGGTTGCGGGCATTGTCGCGTCGCGTTTGCTGGAACACTACCACGTACCAGCAGCCGTGGTGGTCCGTGTCCGTGACGAGGAACGGTCCGAGCAGGAGAGCGAGACGGGGAGCGTGCGCGCGCCGGACGGCTACAATGTCCACGATGCGCTCGCGGCTGCGTCGGAGCATCTTGTCCGCTTCGGCGGCCACGCCGCCGCCGGCGGCTTCACCGTCAAGCTCAAGCCGGGGGCGTTCGAGGCGTTTCGGACCGCGTTCACGGAGGCGTGTACGGAGCAGAGGAAAGAACGTGCGCTGGATGCGGATGCGCGCGACTTCGATGGCTGGGTGGAACCGGGTGAGCTCACGCTTGGCCTCTATGCCGACATCCGGCGCTTGGAGCCCTTTGGCGAGGGGAATCCCGAACCCATCTTCGGTCTGCGTGGCGTGACCCTGCGGGAGGTCAGGGTGATGGGGGTGGAGGGAAAGCATTTGTCGCTTGCGTTCGTGAACCGCGACGTGCCGCGCGCCGTCTGGTGGGGACACGGCGGAATGGCCGAGGAACTTCGCAAACATGCCGCGAAACCCTACGATGTCCTCTTCACGCTCACGACATCCGGTTTCGACAGCGCCCTGCCCCACCTCGAACTGCGTATCGTCGACCTGCGCCCCGCATCATCCCGCCAGTAATACGCATCCCCAGCCAATACACATATCCAGCCGGAAATCCAGGATTGTCCTCTGCTCGGCTCACACGGCACATGTTGTACCCGTGGCGTAGCGGGAGGGTCGCAATTTATTGCGACCGATACGACGCGCTGATGTGACGCGCTCCTATGACTGGGGCGCACCGGGAGGGACGCGTTCCTGCGTGACCTAACGGCTCGGCACGATGGCTCGGCACGCATTGTACCCGCCCCCCCCCGGCGCGTGGCGTTAGAACGTGCATCCCACAACGTCCCGCTCCGGGGAGTGGACTGTTCCGAAGCGAAATCCTCCATGTCCAAGAACATGCGGCGGAAGTGTGGCCGAAATGTGTGAAACGCCTTTTTCTCCGGCCTCTTCCCGTGTCGCCCGAAGGGCGTTCCCGTGTCTTCCGTGGTCAATCCGCCTCCTGGCCTCCTGTTTCCACCACGGAATACACGGAAACCGGCTTCGCCGGACACGGAAAGGAGGTTTGGAAGGATACCGTTCCGGCCTTTCAACCACGATTCCATCACAGTACAGTGAATCGGTCACGCAGGAGCGTGACCCTCCCGGTACAGATCCGCATGGTCCAAACGGGATGGACGCGCTTCTGCGCGTCCTAACGGCCCAGCACGATGGCTCGGTACGCGCTGTACCCGCGCCGCCCTCGGCGCGTGGCACTCAAATGGAACTTGCACTGGATCGTGAATACGGAGATAAGATTTCGTCCGCACCGTAATCTTGTCCTTGTCGTCCGTAATGTTTCCTCTGTTCAGTAGATACCGAAGCATTAGATTACGGTGCGGACGAAATCTTCTGATTGAGAAGATTGGAATCGGATGGAATGGGGACGGAAAAGAGAAAATGCAGAAATTCAGAATTCGCAATTGACATTGAGGGGGGGGG
>CAKULR010000109.1 GCA_934667295.1 uncultured Kiritimatiellota bacterium | reverse complement strand
TCTCCATCCTGCGCGCGTCGGGAGTGGAACCGTGATGGTGGTTGTAATGCACGGGCTTAGGGGCTCCATTCTAATGTCCCGTACCGGGGGCGGCGCGGAACGTTCAGGGGCGGTGCAGCGGGAGGGCCGCAACTTGTTGCGGCCGTGGTTGGTGTGCGGGGGGCCAGACGCAATGAATTGCGTCCCTCCCGCTTGCGTCCCTCCCGCTTTCGATAACAGGAAATGAGGAGAAACAATGACGTTCAGGAATCTGCTTTTGGAAGGGCGCGCGGTCGATCTCACGGTCGCGGACGGACGGATTGCCGCGCTTGCGCCGACGGGCGACGATACGGCGGGCATGCGGCCCCGTCCCGTCGTTCCGGCCTTCTACAACTGCCACACGCACCTCGCGATGAACCTGCTGCGCGGGTATGCGGACGACCGTGCGCTCATGCCGTGGCTGCGCGACTACGTGTGGCCCGCCGAGGCGCGGTTGACGGACGAGATCGTCTACGCGGGCGCGCGCCTCGCGATCCTGGAGCTCATCCGCTCCGGTACGGTCTTCGCGAACGACATGTACTGGCATGCGCCGATGGTCGCGCGCGCGGCGGAGGAGATGGGCATCCGCTGCGCCGTCTCGATGCAGACGGTCGAGACGGGCGGACCCGGCGTGGACGACCCGCGCAACGTGGCGGCGAACGCCGCGCTCGCGGATCTGCCCCGGGATGCGGCGAGCCGCGTCTTCACGACACTGGCCCCGCACGCAATCTACACGGTGTGCGAGGCGACGTTGCGGCGCATCGCGGACCGGGCGCGCGCGGAGGACCGCTTCGTCCACATCCACGTCGCCGAGACGCAGGGGGAGGTGGCGCGCTGCCGTGCGGAGCACGAGGGCCGCACGCCCGTCCGCTACCTGCTCGACTGCGGCCTCCTCGGACCGAAGACGCTGATGGCGCATGGCGTCCACCTGACGGACGACGACATTTCCATCATCCGCGACACGGGCGCCGTCATCGTGGAGAACGCGCAGAGCAACCTGAAGCTCGCAAGCGGACTCTTCCCCTACGCGCGCACGGCGGGATGCCGCCGCGCGCTCGGGACGGACGGCGCGTGTTCGAACAACGCGCTTTCGATGTTCGCGGAAATGAAGTGCGTGGCGCTCGTGGCGAAGCTCGAAAACGGCGACCCCACCGCCGCCCCGGCGGCGGAGGTCCTGCGCCTCGCGACGCGCGACGGCGCGCAGGCGTTCGGACTCGACGCGGGGGAGATCCGCGTGGGCGCGGCGGCGGACTTCCTCATCCTGGATCCGGACGCCGTGCCGCTCGTGCCGGGCTTCAACCGCACGAGCGATCTCGTCTATGCGGCCGATCCGTCCTGCCTCGACACAGTTGTCTGCGCGGGGCGGATCCTCATGGAAGGGGGCGTCGTACCCGGCGAGGAGGAAATCGTCGCCGCCGCGCGCCAGGCCGCCCGTCTTTTGGTATAATGTCACGGTTATTTCGCAACGAGGAAGAGAACACGCAATGAATACGGTTTTGGTCGGGTCCCAATGGGGCGACGAGGGCAAGGGGAAGATCATCGACGTCTTGACGGACAAGGCGGACTACGTGGTGCGCTACCAGGGCGGCTCTAACGCCGGCCACACCGTCATCGCCGAGGGCCGCACGCGCGTCCTGCGCCTCATCCCGAGCGGCATCCTCCACGACGGCAAGATCTGCATCATCGGCAACGGCGTCGTGATGAACCCGCTCGACCTCATCGAGGAGATCGAGGCCATGCGCGCGACGGGCGTGGAACCGAAGGGGCGCCTCTTCATCTCCACCCGCACCCAGATGGTGATGCTCTACCACCGCGCGCTCGACAAGGCGGAGGAGGCCGCCCGCGCGGCGGGGAAGAAGATCGGCACGACGGGGCGCGGGATCGGTCCCGCCTACGCCGCCAAGGTCTCCCGCACGGGCCTCCGGTGCGGCGACATGCTCGCGGCGAACTTCCTCGACACCGTGCGCGGGCAGGTGGAGGAGACGAACCGCCGTCTGCGGATGCTGAGGGCCGAGCGCGTGGACGCGGGCGACCAGATCGACGTGCCCGGCTGCACGGTCCGCGACTACCAGATGGACGCGGACGAGATCGTCGCCATCTACAGGGCCGCGCAGGAGAAGCTGTCGCCCTACATCCGCGACACCGTGCCGATGCTCCACCAGGCGAAGGCCGCCGGCAAGTCCATCCTCCTCGAAGGCGCCCAGGGCACGATGCTCGACATCGACTTCGGAACCTATCCCTTCGTCACCTCGTCCAACCCGACCTCGGGCGGCGCGTGCATCGGCAGCGGCCTCTCCCCGCGCGACATCGACTGCGTGGTGGGCGTGATCAAGGCCTACACGACGCGCGTCGGCGCGGGACCGTTCCCGACGGAGCTCTACAACGCGGAGGACAAGCAGGACGCGGACGGGCGGACGCTCGCCGAGCGCGGACACGAGTTCGGCGCGGTCACGAAGCGCCCCCGCCGCACGGGCTGGTACGATGCCGTCGTCGCGCGCTACGCGCAGCAGATCAACGGCATCGACTACTGGGCGATGACGAAGCTCGACGTGATGGACGTCTTCCCGAAGATCAAGATCTGCGTCGCCTACGAGCTGGACGGCCGCCGCATCGAGGATATGCCGACCTCGGCGGACGAACTTGCCCGCGTGAAGCCGATCTACGAGGAAATGGACGGCTGGATGTGCGAAACCTCCCACATCACGCGCATCGAGGACCTTCCGCCCAAGGCAAGGGCCTATGTGGACCGCCTCGTGGAGTTGTCGGGCGCGAAGCTCGGCATCCTCTCCATCGGTCCCGCCCGCGAATCGACCCTGCGCCTCGCGCTCTAATTCCGCATGAACCCCATCTTGAAAAGAACCCTTTGCGGGATTGTGGTTGGACTGGGCGTTGTCGCGTTTTTCCTCTACTGTCCGCTGAAGGCCCTGCCGGTCGCGCTGCTTGCCGTCTCGACGGTCGTGCAGCTTGAATTCTACCAGATGGCGCGGAAGTACGAGCCGGTTGCCTGGTTCGGGCTCCTGATGGGGACGGTGTGGCTCATCGGGAGTGCGGCCTATCCGGGTCTGCTGGGGCTTTCGGCGTGCCTCTTCGCGGGCGGGCTCGCGTTTGCGCCGCTCGTCTTCCTGCTCGCGTGCATCGTCCTCTTCCGCGCGCGCTACCGGAACCCCGTCGGGACGCTTGCCTCGACGCTTCTCGGATTCCTCTACGTGCCGTTCCTGCTGTCGTTCTTCCTGCGCATCGTGCAGCTGGAGCCGGAGGCGAACACGCTCTTCGCGATGCCCGTGACGCGCGTGGGGCTCTACACGCTCTTCTTCCTGATCGCGGTCGCGAAGTTCTCGGACACGGGCGGCTTCGCGTTCGGCGTGACGATGGGGCGGCACAAGATGTGTCCGGCGATTTCCCCGAACAAGTCGTGGGAGGGGCTTGTCGGCTCGATGGTCTTCGCCTCGGCGACGACCGCCGTCTTCTTCTCCCTCGCGCGCCGCTTCGGCTGGGCGGAGCACTGTGCGTTCTGGGGTTGGCTGAACGCGGTGCGCGTCGTGCCCGTGGGGATTGCCTTCGCGCTTGTCGCGACGGCGGGGGACCTGATCGAGAGCCGCTTCAAGCGCGAGTGCGGCGTGAAGGACTCCTCCACGTTCATGCCGGCGGGCATGGGCGGGTTCCTCGACATGTTCGATTCCTTCATCTTCCTCCCCGCGCTCGTCTACGGCCTCCTGGTCGTCCTGTCGGCGATTGGGGGGTGATGCCGGCGCGGTAACGGAAAGGGAATGCGATGAAAGTGGTCTATCAGGGACATGAGGTCGAGACCGGGCAGACGACGGTGGCCGGTTTCCTGTCGGAGCGCCGCATCGACGCGGCGCGCGCGATTGTCGAGTATGACGGAGTGGTCCATGCGCCGGGCGCGGACCTTGCGCAGGTGGTCCTGCGTCCGGGGGCGGCGTTGGACGTCTTCCAGCTGACGGCCGGAGGCTGAGACGTGTCCGCAAACCCCTATCTGAGGCCCGCCGAGCGGGACATCCTCGAACGTGCGCGCATCGGCATCGCCGGCGCGGGGGGGCTCGGCTCGAACTGCGCGATGCACCTCGTGCGCGCGGGCGTGCGGCGGCTCGTCGTGGCGGACTTCGACGTGGTGGGCGAATCGAACCTCAACCGGCAGTTCTTCTTCCGCGACCAGCTGGGCATGAAGAAGGTTGACGCGCTGAAGGCGAATCTCCTGCGCATCGATCCGGAGGCGGAGATCGAGGCGGTCGACGTGAGGCTTGACGCGGCGACGGCGCGGACGCTTTTCGCGGGCTGCGACATCGTCGTGGAGGCTTTTGACGCCGTTGCCGCGAAGACGATGCTCCTCGGCGCGCTGATGCCCCTTGGGACGCGGCTCGTCACGGCAAGCGGACTCGCCGGATGGGGGCGTTCCAATGCGATCCGCCTCCGGCGGATGGGCGCGCGCGTGGTGGCCATCGGCGACGGCGAGACGAGCGTCAGGGACGCGGGCATGGCGCCCGTTTCGCCGCGCGTCGGCATCGCGGCGGCGATGGAGGCGAACGCGGTCGTTTCGTGGCTCCTGGGGTCCGAAGAGCTTTAGGTCCGGGGGAACGCGCATTGCGGGGAGCGGACGGCGTGTGGCAGGGGACGCGGAATGTTTCAGATAAAGGAGATTGGACATGGAGATGCGTGACGTGGATGTGGACGACGGCGTGAAGGACGACGGGACGGTGAAGCCGGAAAAGCCGCCGAAACCGGAGAAATCGCCGGAGGAGCTGGCGGCGATTGCCCTGCTGGACCGCCTGCGGTCCGGCGACGGCGACGTGAAGCCGGTGGGGCTGCCGCTGGCGTGCGTCGTGAAGGTCGTGGACTCCTTTGACGTCCCGAAGGCGAACGAGCGCTACGCGATGGTGACGGTCGAGGGGCGTGGCGGGCGCACGTGGCGCATGTGCGTCTTCAGGGGCTATCTGGAGCCGGGGATGCGGGCGCTCTTCGTCTCGGAAGGCGCGGCCCTGCCGATGGACGATGCGCGCTTCGACCGGTTCGAGGTCTGCAAGCTGCGGGAGCGCGTGTACCGGTTCGGCTTCGGCGTGAAGGAGCGGCGGCGCATCCCCAGCGTCCGGCGCGGCATCTACCACATCAACTGCGGGGTCCTCTACCCGCTCGACGACTTCCACGAACTGCTCAACGCCCATGTCGGCGATGTGTGTACGGAGGTCCTGCACATCGACAGCGCGGAAGACCTCCACCTGCGGACCCTTTCGCCGGCGGCGCGCAAGCAGGTCTTCCAGCCCCCCAGGCCGCCCAAGCCGTCGCGTCCCAAGGGGTTCCTCGACCGGCTCAGGCGCCAGCGCGACCGCTTCTTCCGCTGATCCCCCGGTCCCCACTTATGGTATACTAGCCGTCCGATTCAAAGGAGACAGGCATGCTGAAGCTTCAAGGTACGATTACGGCGATGGTGACGCCGTTTGACGCGAACGACAACGTCGACTACGGCGCTTTGAGGGCGTTTGTGGACTGGCAGTGCGAGAACGGCGTGGAGGGCATCTGCGCCGTCGGGACGAGCGGCGAGTCGCCCACCCTCTCGCACGAGGAACACCACAAGGTCATCGAGAAGACGATCGAGTTCGCGGCGGGCCGCGTGAAGATCGTCGCCGGAACGGGCGCCAACTCCACGGCGGAGGCCATCTCCCTCACGCGCGCGGCCATCGCCGCCGGGGGGGCGGACGCCTCGCTGCAGGTCACGCCCTACTACAACAAGCCGAACGCCGAGGGCATCTACCGCCACTTCGCGACGGTCGCCGACCTGGGCCTCCCGATCGTCCTCTACAACGTGCCGGGCCGCAGCGGGCGCGAGATCCCGCTCGACGTCGTGGCGCGCCTGGCGCGCCATCCGAACGGGGTCGCGTTCAAGGAGGCCGCCGGCAGCGTGGACCGCGTGAGCGCGAGCACGG
>CAKULR010000108.1 GCA_934667295.1 uncultured Kiritimatiellota bacterium | reverse complement strand
GCGGGCGTTCCTGAACGGACGGCTCGACCTCGGCGCGGCGGAGGCCGTGCTCGACCTCATCGACGCGAAGACGGACCGCGCGGCGGACGATGCGGCGGCGCGCCTCGGCGGCGCGGCCGCGCGGGCCCTGGAGGCGCTGTACGCGGTGGCGCTCGACGTCTCCTCCCGGCTCGAACACGCGCTCGACTTCAGCGAGGAGGAACTGCCGCCCGACTTTGCGGACACGCTGCGCGCCGCGCTCGGCGACCTGCGCACCGCCGTGGGCCGGAAACTCTCGACGGCGCGCGAGGGCCGCATCCTCCGGGAGGGTGCGCGCGTCGTCCTCGCCGGGGCACCGAACGCGGGCAAGAGTTCGCTTCTGAATGCGCTGTTGGGGACGCGGCGGGCGATTGTCTCCGAGACGGCGGGCACGACGCGGGACGCCATCGAGGAGTGGGTGGAGATCGGCGGCTGGCCCGTGCGGCTCATCGACACGGCGGGCCTGCGCGCCACGTCCGATGCCGTCGAGGCCGAGGGCGTGGCGCGCGCCACGGCGCTCATCGGCACAGCCGACCTCGTCCTGCGGCTCGTGCCCTGCGCGGAGGTGTCGGACGCGCGGTCCGCTGCCGGGGGCGGAACGGAGCTGCGCGTCTGGTCGAAGTGCGACCAGGTGCGGGAGGGGGATGTGCCGTGCGGCGGCGTGCGCGTCTCCGCCGTCACGGGCGAGGGACTGCCCGAACTGCGCGCGGCGATCGCGACGCGGTTGGCGGAATGGGCGGCGAAAAGCGCGGAGGAGACGGGCGCGGACGTGACGACGCGGCAGAAGGAATGCCTCCTCGCCGCGCAGGCGGCGCTGAAACGTGCGGACGATGCGCTTGCGGGTACGGACTGGGTTGTCGCGGCGAACGAACTGCGCGGCGCGGCCGAGGCGTTGGGCCGGATGCTCGGCAAAATCTACTCGGACGACCTGCTCGACGCCCTCTTCAGCCGTTTCTGCGTGGGCAAGTAATGGCGGGAGGTGCGGGACTTCGGGAGAAACCTCGAAGCCGTCTGTCGCCACAGGAACATGTGAAATGTAAATTGGCCAGAATTTTCGGCCAATTCAAATCAAAATTGGCATGGAATTCCGGCCAATTCAGTTGACGAGGCAAAGTGTCCTGTGGTATGCTATTGCTCCGGTAATAAAAAGGGTTGATAAACTCCGATGATTGATGCTCTCGCTACCGCTCCGCAGACTATATCTGGCTTCGCAGAAGCCAGTCGCAAAACAATCACTTTTAGGGTCGTGAAGTGCGAATGTTGCAACCTTTTGCAGAAACATTCTGCGGAGCGGTAGCGAGAGCCGCACGAATCGGAGTTTGTTTTCACACTGGGGAGAATTAACTTGATTTATTGCCGCATCTATACACGCACATGAGGGAAAGGATTCGTCATGAAAGAGCAATTACGTGAAGTCATGTCGCAATTTTATGCAGATGGCGTTCCGCAGGACATGATCGGACGGGCGGGGCGGTTCCCGGAGATTCGGAACAATGCGACGGTCATCAAGGGCATGCGGCGGACGGGGAAGACCTATTTTACCTATCTGCGGATGCGGGAACTCCTCGCGCAGGGGGTTCCGCTGGAGCGTCTGGTCCATGTGAATTTCGACGACGACCGCCTGTCCGGGCTCTCGTCCGAGGATCTGCATCTGCTCGTCGACCTCCATGCGGAGATGTCCCCGGACGCTGCGGGCCAGCTCTGCTACTACTTCCTTGACGAATTGCAGGATGTGCGCGGATGGGAACGCTTTGCGCGGCGGCTGGTCGATTCACACCGTGTTCAGCTCTGCGTGACGGGGTCGTCCTCCAGGATGCTGTCGGCGGATATCGCCACGGAGATGCGGGGGCGTTCCGTCGAGGTCGAGATCTTTCCGCTTTCGTTCGCCGAGTACCTGTCCTACAACGGCATTTTTCGGGAGACGCCTACGCTCGTCGATGCGCCCCGTGTGCGCGGGAAACTGAGGAAGGCGTTTGCGGACTACATGGTGTGCGGGGGCTTCCCCGACGTGCAGGGATTGGACACGACGACCCGCATCATGCTGCTGCAGGGGTATGTGGATGCCGTCGTCTATCGGGACATCCTGGAGCGCCACGAGGTCGGGAGCGTACAGTCGTTGAAGTATGTGCTTCAGTATCTTCTTCAGAATTTCGGGCGGAAGGTTTCCGTTCGCGCGATGGCCAATGTCCTCAAACAGCTGTCCCTTCCGCATGACCGGGAAATGCTGGGCGACTTCCTTGCCTACTATGCCGATGCCTATTTCGCCTACCCGGTGCCGTTGCGCACGGATTCACTGGCCGTCCGCCGGACGAATCCCGACAAATACTATCTCGTCGATACGGGCATGATTGGTGCGCTGAAGGCCCAGAACGACGCCGAGAAGGGCTTTGTCCTTGAAAACGCCGTGTTCATGAACCTACGGCGCGGGTTCAACAAGATCGAGTACTACAACACGGGAAAGGGGGAGGAAGTGGATTTCCTCGTGACGGATCGGACGACGAAGGCCCAACGTTTGATCCAGGTTTCGTATGAAATGACGCGGAGGGAAACGAAGTCGCGGGAGTTTTCCGCGCTCCAGGAAGCGCGCCGTGAAACCGGCGTGACGGACTGCACCGTCGTCACGTGGGACGAGGAATACGAGGAGGACGGCATCCGCGTCGTCCCCGCCTGGAAATGGTTCCTTTCGGGACAGGAGGGGGCGTTTGGCCGCTAGGCGCGTGGTACGTGGGAATGTGCTATACTGAACGCCCCTAAGGCAAGAATGGACAGTTGAATTGCAGAAGCAGAAGGTCAGTTACGTCGAGCGGCTTGAACACGCGCTCGTGAAGGTCATCCAGCAGCCGGGGGCGGACCAGAACCAGCCCACGGGGATGCGGATCGTCCTCGGGCTCCTCACCGGCGTCTCGTGCGTGTTCCGCACCGTCGTCGCGGCGCGCTACTTCCTCTACCGTGTCGGCATCCTCCGCCGTTTCCCGCTCGGTTGCCAGGTCATCTCGATCGGGAACGTGACGGCGGGCGGCACGGGCAAGACGCCCGTCACGGAGAAGTTCGCGCGCGAGCTCACGGCGGCGGGACGCAAGGTGGCGATCCTCTCGCGCGGCTACCGCCGCAAGGAGAAGCCGTGGTGGCAGCGGATGTTCTCGGCCGTGATCGAACCGCCGCTCGTCGTCTCGGACGGCAGGCGCATCCGGCTCGACGCCGCGACGGGCGGCGACGAGCCCTACATGCTCGCCTCCAACCTGCCGGGCGTGTGCGTGGTGGTGGACCGCAACCGCGTGAAGGCGGGACGCTACGCGATCTCGCGTTTCGGATGCGACACGCTCATCCTCGACGACGGCTTCCAGTACCAGCGCCTCCGGCACTCGCACGAAGTCGTGCTCGTCGACAAGACGAACCCCTTCGGAAACGGCCACATGCTGCCGCGCGGCGTGCTGCGCGAACCGGCGAGCCACATCGCCCGCGCGGACGTCATCTTCATCACGAAGTCGGACGGCCGCACGGAAAACGTCGTGAAGCAGATTCGCGCCTACAACCGGAAGGCCGAGATCATCGAGTGCCGCCACGCGCCGCGCCTCCTGAAGGACGTGTGGAGCCGCGAGGAGCTGCCGCTTTCGTGGCTGAAGGGCAAGACGCTCACCACGCTCTCCGGCATCGCCGTGCCGCAGGGCTTCGAGGACTCCCTCCGCCGCCTCGGCGCGAAGGTGATCTGGTGCGAGCGCTATGCGGACCACCACCGCTACGACTCCTCCGAAATCCTCTTCGCGCTCAACAAGACGGCCGACCTCCACGCGGACGCGCTCATCACGACGGAGAAGGACGCCGTGCGCTTCCCGCGCTTCGAAACCACCCCCGTACCGTGCTACTACCTGCGCGTCGACATCGAAATCCTCAAGGGCGCGGAGAACTTCGCCGCCGCCGTGGACCACGTCTGCAATGTCAAGCCGAAGCATTCTTAGGAATACCGCCGTCGTGGCGGTTCTCACGGCCCTCTCGCGCGTGCTCGGGCTCGTGCGCGAAATGTTCCAGAGCCGCCTCATCGGCGCGGGCGTGGAGCAGAGCGCGTTCGCCGTCGCGTTCGCCATTCCCAACCTGGCACGGCGCATGTTCGGGGAGGGGGCGCTCACGGCGGCGTTCGTGCCCGTCTTCAAGGGCGAGCTGGAGGCGGATGAGACGCATGTGCGCGCGCAGCGCCTCGCCCGTGCCGTGATGACGATGAGCCTCCTCATGCTCGTGGCGGGCGTCGTCCTGGCATGGTGCCTCATCGGCGGCGCCTTCTGGGCGGGGCTCGACCCCTCTGGAAAATGGGGGCAGGCGCTTACCTATACGCGCATCCTGATCCCCTATATGCTCTTCATCTGCGCGGCCGCGTTCGGGATGGGCGTGCTGAATGCCTTCGGGCGTTTCGCGGCGGCGGCGCTCATGCCGAGCATCCTCAACGTCGTCTGGATCGCCGCGCTCGTCTTTCTCATGTGCTTCACGATGGACGGGGCGGGTGGTCTCGCAGGGACGCCGCTTGCCGTCCAGCGCCGTGTCGTCGTCCTCTGCGGCGCGATCCTCGTCGCGGGCTTTCTCCAGATGGCGTTCATGTTGCGGGCGATGGCGAAGAAGGGCATCTCGCCGTGGCCGTCGTTCAAGGGGTGGCGCGATGCGAACGTGCGCCTCGTCTGGCGCAACATGATCATCGGCTGCGCGGGCGCGGGCGCGGTGCAGGTCAACTACATGCTCGACCAGGTGTTGGCGCTCAAGGCGAGCGACTGGGCGGCGGGGGCGATCGGCTATGCGGACCGTCTGATGGAACTGCCGCTCGGCATTGTGGGGACGGCGTTCGGCACGGTCCTGCTGCCGACGTTCGCGGGGTTCTTCGCGAAGGACGATGTGGAGGGGGCCCGCACGGCGTTCGTCTCGTCGATGCGCAACATGCTCCTCGTGGTGCTGCCCGCCGCCGTCGGGCTCGTCATCCTCGCCCCCGAGTTGACGCGCCTCGTCTACCAGGGAGGGCGGTTCGACGAGGTGGCCGTCGTGCGCGTCGCGCGCGCGGTCGCGTGCTATTCGCTGGGGCTGGGCTTCTTCTGCGTCCAGAAGACGCTCACGCCGTGGTTCCAGGCGCAGAACGACTTCAGGACGCCGCTCCGCGTCACGGTGCGGATGGTGTTCCTCAACGCGGCGCTCAACGTCGCCGCCGTGTTCGGCCTCCCCGTCGAGTGGCGGCACGTGGGGCTTGCGGCGTCGACGGTGGTCTGCTCGGGGATCTCCTGCGCCTGGCTGGCCGTTCTGGCGCGGCGGCGGAACGGTCCGCTCGGCTGGACGCACCTTGCGCGGCCGGTGGGGGCGATGTTCCTCGCGAGCGCGGTGATGGCGGGCGTGCTCGTGGCGCTCAAGCGCGCGTTCGCGGGTTTCGGCGCGGGCGGGACGGCGTGGGCGGTCCTGTCGATGGCCGTCTTCGTCGGCTCCGGCGCATGCGTCTACTTCGGGGTCATGGCCGTGGGCGACCGCGCCACGCTGCGTAGCCTCGTGGACGACTTCCGTGGCCGCCGCACGCGCGGTTCCCGTCCGTGAGGCGGTCGGGAAGGGTGAAGTTGTGCTATAATTTTCGCGATGAAGATGAAGGCAAATCTGTAAAGCGTGTGAGGTTGGGTTGCGGGGTTGGCGCTTGCGTGCGGCCTCGTGGTGTTCCTGTGGGGACGGCAGTCGGCGCCGCAGACGGAAGCGGACGCGGAACGGGCGGCGGCGCAGGCGCAGCCGCCCGCCGCGCGGCATCCGAAGTCCGCACAGGCGGAGACGGCGGAGCGGACCAACGCGGCGGTCGATCCGGAGGCTGCGACGGACGACGCGAGGCCGGACGGGGAGGACCAGGAGACCGCCGCGCAGGAGCCGTCCGCCAGGACGCGCCGCAAGGGACACCGGGGGCTGAAAATTTTCCTTATCTGTCTGGCCGCGGTCCTCGTTCTCGCCGGCGGGCT